>JALHPW010000172.1:4242-8805 GCA_022842255.1 Saprospiraceae bacterium
AAGCCAGACCTGGACAAACCCTTGTTTGTCAATGTTTTCTCCAGTACAGAAGGCCGCGGCGAGGTCAACGTTCACTTGAACAAAAAAGGCAAAACCACACACAATGGCCTGCTTCTACACGGCTCTTTGGTGGAAAATAAATGGGACATGAACGGCGACCAATTCAAGGATTCGCCCAATCGGCAACAACTCAACGGGATGTACCGCTGGAAATACGATGGACCTGCGGGTTGTGCCCAGTTCAATGTGCAGGCACTTACAGACCGTCGGCAAAGCGGGCAGTTTCAGGATATTGACGGATACACAGCACCACGGTTTGAAATTGACCAGCAAAACGACCGCATTGAAGCCTGGGGCAAATATGGCAAAGAACAGCTTTGGGGGAAACAGTTCCTCGAACTGGGCAATATCATCGGGGCATCTTGGCACCGTACGCGTTCCCAATTTGGTCCCAATACCTATGCTGCCGAGCAAAAGTCATTGTACTGGCAGACCCTTTTTCAGAACATCATCCGCAACACGAATCATAAGATCCTGGTCGCGCCGTCCATCCAATACGATGATATCCAGGAAAGTGTAAACGAAGGCCGCCTCGACCGTCGCGAATTTGTACCGGGCTTGATGGCGGAATACACCTTCAGTCGCCCCACAGCCAGGATGGAAATTCCAGATCTGGTGGTGGTGCTGGGTGGTCGGATTGACTGGAATAGTCGCTTCGGCTGGCAGGCAACACCACGTTTGAGTGCCAAGTACAATTTCACGGAAAAAAGCATTGTGCGCATTTCCGCCGGCCGTGGATTCCGGTCCCCGAATGTGGTGGCCGAAAACATCAGCTTATTGGCAAGCAACCGAGCGTTCCAGTTTTCAAGGCCTCCATTTGGAAACCCTGACGAAAAGCTTGGTGCGGAAGAAGCCTGGAACTATGGGGTCAACTATACGCAGAATTTCAAAATCGCGCAGCGCGATGCCAGTTTCAGCGTTGACCTGTACCGCACCGATTTTGTGCGCCAGGTGCTGGTGGATGTGGAGCAACCGCCGCTTGCGGATTCTACGATGGTCGTTTATTTTTATAATTCCGAGGGCAATTCGTTCAGCAACAGCGTGTTACTGAATTTTCAGTACAGCCCACTGCCGGGCCTGGATGTGAAATTTGCATTTAAGTGGAACGATGTTCGGGCAGAATTTGCAGACGGCAAGCTGAAAACCATCCCGCTTGTGGCACAGCAACGTGGATTGGTTTCGGTAGATTACAGTACGCCGAACAAACGCTGGTCGTTCAACACTTACGTTCAAATTGTTGGCCCGCAGCGTTTGCCCGACAATTCGTTTTTACCGCATGAATTGACACACGATTTCCCACCCACCACGCCCACCTTCGCACTTTTGAACGCACAGGTGACGCGCAAATTTGGCTCAAACATCGAACTCTATGCTGGTTGTGAGAACATCACAGGCTACCAGCAGCATCACGCGATCATCAGCGCCGACAATCCCGGCTCCCCGTTTTTCAATGGTTCCCAGGTTTGGGCCCCGATGATGCGGCAGGTGGGGTATTTGGGGGTGAGATGGTCGCCTAGTGGACTTGAATAACACTTTATTAAAATCCTAACATGAATGTCCAATGCCCAACAAGGAATGTCCAATTTCTAAGTAGGGCGCTGCTCTTGGCTTTTTATAGTTTAGTAAATCGATTTAACCACAAATTCCAAGCGCCGGCAAACTTGGAAATTGGACATTCCTTGTTGGGCATTGGACATTCCCTACGCTTAAACATCATGAAATTCAGCATTTTTTTCAGCACCCTATTTCTCTTAAACCTTTCATTCTCAAGTGCCCAGACAAATGCCGTGCCTGGGATGACCACCAAATTCAAAGTCTACGGCAACTGCGGGATGTGTGAGAAACGCATCGAAAAAGCAGCTAAAGTCAAAGGCGTTATTTCGGCAGACTGGGATGTGGACACTAAAATGCTCACGGTACAGTTCGACGAAGCCAAGGTGAAGCCCAGCAAAATCCACCAGGCAGTGGCCGCAGTGGGGCATGATACGGATAAGGTGCGGGCGGACGACGCGGTATATGCCAAACTGCATGGCTGTTGTAAGTACGAACGGCCTGAAAAGCATTAAGCAACTGAACTGGTGGCGCAACCCTACATGCGCCACCAGTTGAATGTATTTCCATCATAGCGGCACACGCCCTTGTCGGTACCAAACCAAATGTTACCGGCTGTATCCTCCATAATTCCAAAGATCTGGCCATCATTACTCAGGATTTTAGCTGGCATTGCAGATTTGCCTGGTACCGAAAGGGATAAGGCGTCATACCGATAGAGCGACATCTTATAGGTGTTGGTTTCTCCTGCACAGGTCCAAAGGTTTCCTTTTCGGTCTTCATTCAGATACCCTACAAAATCGTCGGAGTATTTGGAGAATGTGCTTCCACCGTAGCGCCAAAGCCCACACTGGCCACCCAGCCAGATGGCGCCATTTTTATCTTGGATGATGGAGCGCACGTTTTGAAAAGCTGAACCGTCTGTGTTTGTGATTTTGCTGAATTTCTTTCCATCGTAAACACAGGCAGCCCCACGCATCGCAAACCAGATTTTTCCGGTTTCGTCTTCCAAAATGCAGTTGACATCGGTGCCAATCTCCTCATCCGAAGGGATTAAATTGTGAAATTCCTTACCATCGTACCAACTGATGCCGGTATCTGTGCCAATCCAGATATTTCCCTGTTTGTCCTCATAAAAACAGCCTACCCGATTGCCAGCCAAGCCTTCTTTGGTGGTGTAATTGGTGAAGGTTTTTCCATCGTAACGGTATACACCCGCTCCAATCGAGCCAAACCAAAGGTTGCCCTTGCTGTCTTCCATTAAAGAAAACATATGGTACCGCCGCAGTCCTTCCCGGTTGGTAAGATTGGTAAAGGTCTTCCCATCAAAATGGATAATACCCTCCCAGGTGGACATCCAAAAATCCCCTTTTCGGTCTTGCAGCACGTTGCGCGTGATGCTTTTCGGGCCATAGGAGCTGACCACTGCAATTGATTCCGTAAAATAGGGATCATAATCCGCTTGGTCCTGGACCAAGGGGCTTGGGGTTTCGTTTTTTGTTGGCGTAATGGTAGGGCTTTGTCCCTTGCAAGACGCGATAAAAAAGGAAAGTAGGCAAAGCGGATAGCAATAGAGATGTTTTAGCATGAATCAAATTTTCCACAAAGGTATCGCGAGGTGCTTCCTGAGTATTTTTTGATCGTAAAACATTGTAAACGAGGGGTAAAACCCCATAAATATCAACGCCTCGACTCCTTCCTAGCAGTGGTCAAAAACCTGCGATAACTTTAGACCTTTCAATAAACCATTCCATAGCCTCCGGGTTTCGCATGGAATCGCGGTTGAAGGCCTTTTCGAGTGGTTTGCGTTGCAACACCTTTTTCACCGGGGTTTCCATTTTTTTGCCCGAAATGGTATAGGGAACGTCTGGAATTTCCAGAATTTCATCGGGCACGTGTCGCGGACTGTAGGCGGTGCGCAAGGCCGTTTTGATTTTGCCTTTTAATTCGTCGGTCAGGGAAAAACCAGGGTTGAGGGCCACAAATAACGGCATCCAGTCGGAGCCATCGGGGCGTTCGAGGTTGATGATGAGGGTATCGCGCAATTCGGGAATTTGATCGAGCGCTCGATAGATTTCAGCGGTGCCGATGCGAACGCCTTGCCGATTGAGTGTAGCATCCGAGCGGCCCAAAATCACCAGGCTATCGCGTTCCGTGATTTGAATCCAGTCGCCATGCCGCCAAACACCTGGGTAGTGCTCAAAGTAAGAGGCCCGGTACTTGGTGCCCCCTGAATCTCCCCAGAAAAAGACCGGCATAGACGGCATGGGTTTAGTCACCACCATTTCTCCCACTTCGCCCGGCGGTACCGGGCGCCCTTCTTCATCCCAACTTTCCATGGCGCAACCCAGGCACCGACATTGTATTTCTCCTTGATAAACAGGCAATTGCGGGTTGCCGCCCACCCAAGCCGTACACACATCCGTACCGCCCGCCATGCTCGAAAGCCATACGTCGGGCTTGATATTTTCGTACACCCAGCCGAAGGCTTCCGGTGGTAAGGGCGAGCCGGTAGAGCCAATACTGCGCAGATTTTTCAGGTCGAAATTTGTTTTCGGCGAGATACCCGCTTTCATGCAGCTCACCAAAAATGGCGCACTCGTGCCAAAATGGGTGATTTGGGTTTTTTCGGCCAATTCCCACAAAACATTCAAATCGGGATAGCCCGGACTTCCATCGTACAATACAATCGTTGCCCCCGCTAGCAGGGCGCCTACCGTAAAATTCCACATCATCCAGCCCGTGGTAGAGTACCAGAAAAAGCGCTCCCCAGGTCGAATGTCGTTGTGGAAATGCAAGTATTTCAAATGCTCCAGCAAGTTGCCGCCATGGGAGTGGACAATGGCTTTCGGGATACCCGTGGTGCCTGAGGAGTACAGGATCCACAGCGGGTCGGAAAACGATGAACGATGAACGATGAACGGTTCCGGGCTCGAAACTTGTAACTTGTTA
>JALHPW010000173.1 GCA_022842255.1 Saprospiraceae bacterium
CACCTTTGGGTTGGAACAGCTGCGCCGTATTGGCCAGGCAGGTATCCCCACGGTCATCATTTCAGGCAATCATGAAACCCCCAAAACGATTTACAACGCGCCCATCCTTCGTGCGTTGCGTACCTTAGACCACATGTACCCTGTTTTTGGCGAACAATGGGAAACCGTAGAATTTGGGGATGTGGTCATCCATGGTATACCACATATCAATGACAACCGCTTGTTGTTCAACGAATTGGACCGGTTAGCGCCAAGTGCCGGTAAATTTAACATCCTCATGCTGCATACCTCCCTCGGCAAACGCTATTTGATGGAAGAGTATGGGGAACAGGTTTTCCCGGCAGAATTCGAGGCCAAACTTGCCGGATTCCAATACATCGCACTCGGGCACTGGCACAATTGTCAACAAATTGACCTACACCCAAATGCCTGGTATTCAGGTAGTACCGAGCGTCTTAGCGATACTGAATTTGGGTCGGAAAAAGGGTTTTTAATGCTTGATATCCAGCCAGACCAAACTTGCAACGTAAGTTTTGAACCCATCGCCACGCGCCCCTGGTTGCGTTGGGAGCGCAATGCATGTCACCAAATCTCGGTCGCGGAATTAGAAGCAGCGTTGGAAGCCTTTAAAGCAAACAACGTGTGCCATGATGCCATTTTATCCCTGACTTTCAACGACATACGCCCCGAACAAACCCTGGAGCTTGGTAACCTTCGTCTCCGACAAATCTTCCCGGATGCCTTCCAACTCATCCCCAAACGCAAAACCTACAGCGACTCTACGTTCGTCCGCGGAATCGAAGCCAACCAGTTCGACAGCCTCGACAAGGTATTTGCCGACTACCTGCGTAGCAAATACCCGGACGACCAGGGTTTGGTGGAAAAATTGGTAGAGCGTGCTGGGCGGTATTTTAATCTTGGAACCCAATGATTCTCAACACATTAAAACTTCAAAATTACAAACAATACAGCCACCTGGAGCTAGAATTCCGGGAGGGCCTGGTGGGTATCATTGGCAAAAACGGCGCAGGGAAATCCACCATCTTTGAGGCAATCCTGTATTGTCTGTTTGGGCGCGATGAGGGCAATAAAGCCCATGTCCGCTCAGCATTTGCCGACCAAAAATCGACGGTTGAATTACAGTTGGATTTTACCATCGGCGAAATCCGTTACCGGGTGCGGCGCGAATTTCGGGGCAAAGCACTGGCCGTGGGTGCTGAATTTTATAAAAACGATTTACTGATCGCTAAGGGCGTTTCGCCGGTGAACGAGGAACTGGTAAAAGTGCTGCACATGGAACGCGATGCCTTCAAACGCTCCGTTTTTTCAGGCCAAAAAGAGCTTTCCGAACTCTCTGACACCTCCGGAGAAGCCCGCAAGCGTATGGTAAGACGGATGCTTGGGCTGGATACGCTGGATGACGTACAGACCCGCGTAAATTCCGAGCTCCGCGACCTCAGTAGCCAAGCTGCCGGCCAACGCCAAAACTTGCTCGCTGACGAGGCTGCGGAAAGCCTGAAAAGCGAGATGCTCGAACGCGATAAAGCATTGGAATTGAATGGATTGGAGGCAAAAAAAGAAGGAAAAAAGCTTCAGGATATTCAAGAAAAATACCGTGCGGAAAAAGAAAAATTTGACCGGGAAGAAGCGCGATTCAAACGCCACAGTGCATTGCAAAATGAACTCGTACAAGCGGAAGAGCGACGTACTGGATTGATTTTACAGCAGGAAAACCTGAAAAAAAAGGAATCAGATTTAGGACAACAAAAATCGGCCCTGGAACAAAGCCGGCAGGAGTTCGCAGAGCATGAAACTGAAAAAAAGTCGCTGGAAGCCCTGGAGCAGGAACGGTCGAAACATATCAACCGAGAAGCACGTTTGGCCAAAATCAAGGAAACACGCGAACTCCTCGACCTGAATACCACCACCTTGGAGACTTTGGAGAAACAGTTGGTGGAACGCCCCCGAGTAGAATCAAAATTGGCAGAGAAACAAAAAGCCGTGTCCGACCTGGAAGCGGAGATGGAGGCCAAACGAGCTGAGCTTCGGGGAATTGACCAACAAATCGGGGGTATCCAGGCAGGCCTGCGCGAACGGGCTGAAAAACTGGAGAAACTGCGGGCTCTCGGTCGGGAAGGCAATTGCCCCACCTGTTTCCAACCCCTTCTGGAAGGCTACGAAGGTGTTTTGGCCGAACTTGAAAATGAAATCAATGCGCTGCAAACCAATCAGTTACAACAGCTTGAAAGTCAGAAAAAAACCGTTACCGAAGCTGGCATGGCCTTAAAAAACCAACAAGCCAGCGTTCGGGTGGAAGCCGACAAACTGTTGCAGGAACAAACTAGATTGGTAGAAATTGCCCGCCAACACAGCTCCGAAGAAAACCAGCGACGGCTCCTGGAAAGTCGCCTGACCGCTGATGAGGTAATCCTTCGCGAAATAGGCGAGGTTCATTTTGACGAGTCGGCATATCAAAACCTAAAAACCAAACTCACGGCACAAGAGCCGCGTTATCGCGAATTTTTATCCCAGGAAAACTATATCGGCCGCGAATTGCCCAGTACCCTGGCTGCCTTAAAATCTGCAGAAACGGCCATCACAGAAACTGCTCAGAAAATAACCGCACTCAACGCCGAACTCAGCACGGTAGGGTACGATGAGGCTGCCTATAAACTTGCCAAACAAGCCGTTGCCGATTTTACCGAAGCATTTCAGACCCAAACCGAGACTTTGCGCGCCTTGGAAAAAGCAGGGCTTGAACTCCAAAACGAACAATCCAAATCAGCCGAAAGACTCCGGACCAACGAACGGATTCTGGCTCAAATCAGCGATAAACTGGCCGAGGTAGAGTTGTTGCGCAGGCTCACCGAGATGCTAGGCTTGTTCAAGACCGAAATCCTAGAAAAGGTGAGCCCCGGGATCTCCAGTGAAGCCAGCGATTTGTTCAGTCGTATTACAAAGGGCAAATACGAGGGCATCCGGGTAGATGAAAATTTTGACTTCGCCATAGCTGATGGCGGGGTGTTTTATCCCATTGAGCGTTTCAGTGGCGGGGAGGTAGATTTGGCCAATTTCTGTCTGCGCATTGCCATCACCAAAGCCATCATGGACCTCAGCGGGGCCTCGGCCGACCGGCGCATGGAATTTTTGGCCTTCGATGAGATCTTTGGAAGTCAGGATGAAGACCGACGTATGGAAATGATGCTGGCACTCAATTATTTACAGGAACAATTCCGCCAAATCTACATTGTATCCCACATTGACAGTTTGAAGGATTATTTCCCGCATTTGCTCGAAGTGCAGTTTGCTGCGGAAGGAAGTAGTGCTATTTGGCGATAATGAGGGGTTGAACCATGTCAAACCCCGCTCACCACCACCACAATCTCCCCCTTTACCTCTTTTGCGGTAAAATGTGCCAAAAGTTCCGACAACGGGGCGGTTTTCACTTCCTCAAACTTTTTGCTCAGTTCCCGCGCCACACAAGCTTGCCGTTCGGCACCGCAATGCAGGATGAGTTCTTCCAGGCATTTGATCAATCGAAATGGGGATTCATACAACACAAAGGTGTGGGGCAATGCGGAGAGGTATTTCAACCGCGTTTGCCGACCTTTTTTATGAGGCAAAAAGCCCTCAAAATGGAAGGTGTCGCAGGGCAATCCACTGGCTACCAAGGCGGGGACAAAAGCAGTAGCACCTGGAAGGCATTCTACTTTGACGCCTCGGCGCTGGCAGGCACGGGCCAATAAAAAACCTGGGTCTGAAATGCCCGGCGTGCCCGCATCGGAGACCAAAGCCATGGTCACACCAGAAGCCAATTCGTCCACAACCCGTTCTACCACAGCGTGTTCATTGTGCGCATGGAAAGCGCGCAAATGCGTTTTAATCTCATAGTGATCCAACAAACGACGGCTTGTGCGGGTATCCTCCGCCAGCACTACCGACACCTCTTTCAGCACCCGAATGGCGCGCAGGGTGATGTCTTCCAGGTTGCCAATCGGCGTTGGGACGATGTATAACATGTCGCTCTTAAGCGGGTTTGATCGAAAACGAATACGTTTCCATGATGAGGTTGGCCAATAGTTTCTGGCATGCGGTATCCACCTTTTGGCGGGCATCGGTCTCAGAAGTGGCTTCCATCGTCATGGTTACGTGACGGCCAATCCGTACATCCTGAATTCCGGAAAGATCGAGGTGTTTCATGTTGTTCACCACCGCTTTGCCTTGAGGGTCAAGCAGTTCGCGGTGAGGCATGATGTCAATTTCAGCGATAAACTTCATTTTATGGTGGATTTGTTTATTTGTGGATTTGTTTTTTGGCGGCAAAACTACGCCCCAACGATTCGATTTCTAAAGACGACCGACAAAACAATGTAACAAACGATGATGGCCGATAAAGCCAATGCCTTCAAAAAGAAAACCAACACTACAAACAAGAGCAGAAAAACCAAATTGAACACATTGCTCTTCCAATCAAAGCTTTTGATTTTCATACCAAACATCGGGATTTCACTGATCAAAAGCGCAGAAAGCCCTGCCACGATTCCGTATAAAAACCATTGATTACCAATGATATCCTTCAAGCCAAAAAGATCCTGATGCGCGGTCAGGGTCAACCCCAACACAAACACCGTACTCGCTGGTGTGCTCAATCCGATGAAATAGTTGGTCTGTCGGGTATCCAAATTGAATTTCCCAAGCCGCAACGCGGAAAAGGCTGACAGCACGAATGCGGGCAAGGCCCATACTTCCACGAAGGAAGGACCAAAAGCCGCACTGATCGAAACATCCCCGCTCAACAGTCGATACAACATGGCCCCGGGCACCACCCCAAAACTAACCACATCAGCCAGGGAATCCAGTTCTTTACCCAATGGGGAACTGACGTGTAACGCACGGGCTACCATGCCGTCCAAGTAGTCGAACACAAAGGAACCCGCCGTGAACAAGGCCGCCATTTCGGGCTGCCAGTAAAAGGTGTAGAGCAATGCGCAGCAGCCGCAGAAGAGGTTGGCAAGCGTTAGCGCGTTGGGAAGATGTTTCATCGGGGGCAAAAGTAGACAATCTCTGGCGAAGCATATTTTGCTAATTTGCGGCGTTCTTGAAGTTTTTAAATCGCTCAGAAGGGGTTTCTGATTGGATTACAGCATTTTAAGAAAATTTTGACAAACACTTCAGCCAACAAAGCAGGGTGTTTTTGCGTCTTGGACTTCGTACACGAATTCCAGGAACCGATTCCGGACAAACAATATACCATGAGAAAAACTATCCTTTTTTTCGCCCTTACCCTTTGCGCAGCTACTGCAATCGCGCAACCGACCAATGATGAGTGCTCCAGCCCCATTGTATTGCCTACCGCTTTAAATTTCTGTAGCCCAGCAAATGCCTTCACCAATGTGAACGCCACGCCCTCTGCATACGGTGCCTCCGGCTGCTTTGGCTCGGTTCAAAGCGACGTCTGGTTTGCATTCACCCCACAAGCCACGGATATGACCATTACTGTGCGCGGGGCCACGGCACAATCTCCTGGTGGAACCTTGAACGACCCACAAGTGACCCTCTACTTTGGAACCTGCGGCGGGGTCATCAACGAACTGGTCTGCGACGCCGCTACTGGCAACAACAACGTCGCGGAAGCCTATAAAGGTGGGTTGTTTGTTGGCTCTACCTATCTGATTCGGGTGCAAGGCGCTGGAGGCCAAGAAGGGACCTTCCAAATTTGTATCAACAATTACAACCCTCCGGTAGAACCCACCTCAGATTGCCCAACGGCCTCCATTTTGTGCGATAAATCGCCATTTGTGGTGCAATATGTAACCGGGGCCGGTACCAATAACCAAGAAATGCAAGATGCTCCCTGTTTCAACAACGGGGCACCCGGGATTTTTGAATCCAATTCTACCTGGTTCGTTTGGACTTGCTCGCAATCCGGTACCCTGACCATGACACTTACCCCCTTGAATGGCCCGGACGACCTGGATTTCATCATTTACCGCTTACCCAACGGCATTGGAAACTGTAATGGGAAAGTAGTGGAACGGTGTATGGCTTCCGGACAAAGCAATGGCATCAATTCCGCCGCGTGTCTGGGCCCTACCGGCATGCGACCCGGCGACCCGGATGTCAGTGAGGATGCAGGATGTTCAGAACCCGGGGACGACGCCTGGTTAAGACCCCTCGATATGGTACAAGGCGAGACCTACGCCTTGGCAGTCAATAACTTCTCGGCCACGGGCAATGGCTTTTCGATTGAATTTGGGGGCACTGGCGAATTTTTGGGCCCAGAAGCTGCCTTTGAAACCATTCCTGAAGCTGTTTGCCTGGGCACCCCGGTACAAGTGGTAGACGCCTCCACCTTTGCCCTGGGCGCCATCACCGCCTGGAATTGGAGCTTTGGCGCCGACGCTGTGCCCCAAACCGCAACCGGTAAGGGTCCGCACACCGTAGCATTCAACACGCCGGGCGTTCACCCGGTGGTTTTGACGCTGGAAACGGATTTGGGCTGCAAAATCACAGATATCCAATCTGTTGTGATTTACCCTGACGTAGAGGTGGACACGCTCATCGCTGCCCCGGACTGTAATGGAACCGCCAATGGACAGATTGTTATCAATAATATTACCAGCGGCACCCCACCCTATCAGTTTAGCTGGAACAATGGGCCTTTTGGGCCAAACAATACTTTAAACAACCTTGGGGTAGGATTCTACACACTGGTCATCAAGGACGCCAACAACTGCCAGACCGACCTGGGCATCCAGGTGGACGAGCGTGTTTTGACCGCCGAAGCCAGCGTGGAAGCGCCCCTTTGCTTTGGCGACGCCAATGGGGTCATTACACTCAATGTTACCAATGGCAAGCCTCCTGTACAGTTTAACTGGGGCGGCGGCTTCATTCCCAACAATTCGCAAGGCGGCTTTGCGGCCGGAACCTATACCATTCAAGCCATTGATGCAGTACTGTGTGAGGGTACCTTTACCGTAACGGTGACCGACAATCCTGCCCTTGCGCTGATGATAGACACGATAGATATTTCTTGTTTTGGCGCCAACGATGGTATGGCGGAGGCCATTCCATCCGGCGGCACTGGGATTTACAAATATCAATGGTCTACTGGGGCGACCACCCAAACCATCAGCAATTTAGCACCCGGACAATACGAGGTCACGGTAACGGACCGCAATGAATGCATCATTGTGGGAGGCGTGTACATCACTGAGCCACCGGATGTAGCGGTCAACCTGATTGATGTGGTAGACCTGATTTGCAATGGTACGCCGGAAGGTGAAATCCGCGTGGAAGGCATTGGAGGCCGGCCACCTTATACTTTCAGCCCCGATGGCATCACCTATTTCCCATCTGACACGCTGAAAAATTTGCTCGCCGGGGATTATTGGGTGAAAGTCAAAGATGCGTACGGCTGTCAAGACTCTGTTTTTGCGAGCATTAACCAACCCTTGCCACTCATTGTGGTTGCCGTGCCTTCCGATACTACCCTGGATCTTGGTTTTACCGTGGACATCAGCACCGTGACAGCACCTGCTGGGCGTCCGGTCACGTTTGAATGGTCGCCAGGCACAGGCTTGAGTGAGACCAATATCCCAGACCCAACCGCGACAGCCATTGACAACATTACCTACGTTGTCAAAATCACGGATGAAGATGGTTGCATGGCATTTGATACGGTCAGGGTAAAGGTCAAAAAAGACCGCCCGGTGTTTTTTCCCAATATTTTTGGGCCAGACAAACCTTATCCAAACAATTTTTTCACTGGATTTGGCGGACCTGCGGCGGAGCAGATTTCCTTGTTGCGCATCTATGATCGCTGGGGCAGCTTGATTTATGAAAACCGCGATTTCAACCTCAACGAGCCCAACTTTGGTTGGGACGGCACAGCTAAAGGGCAAAAGGTGGACGGCGTGTTCGCATGGTATGCCCTGGTGCGTTTTATTGACGGGGAAGAATTACGGTATGAGGGGGATGTGACTGTACTTCGGTAAAAAGGTGACAAATGGCCACATTCGGCATGGTTCTTTGGGTTTGGGATGGAGCGAGTAAACGACCAGACGGCAATTGTTGATAGGATGGATTGGAAGCTTTAAGGCAATACACGACATTTTTTGTGTGCGTAGCAGCGCATCCCTTAAAAATGATATCTAGGTATTGCTTCCATTGACCAAAATTCATTGATCAACAATTTCCGCCTCGGCGTCTAAAGTCCAAAACTAAAAACGATGAAACCAATCCTACACTGCCTTTTGTACGCCCTTTTTGGTCTGGCCGCCCCCATTTGCCTGTCCCAAAATGCTCCCGCATTCGATTGTGGCTTCGATACTTGGCGAACCGCCGGCAAAATGTCCGGTATTCCGTCCTTTGAAAACCAGCTTGCACAGCATCTTTCAAAAAAGAAGCTGTCTGCAATGGCCGAAAACAGTATGCCAGGGCTACCGTACGTTTTACCGGTCGTGGTACACATAATCCACGAAGGCGGCACCGAAAACATCTCCGATGCACGTGTGCTGGCTGCAATCGACCACTTGAACGCAGGTTTTGCCGCCCAAGACTATTTTGCCCAAAAAGGTGCCACGGTCAATACCCAAATCCAGTTCTGTTTGGCCAAACGAGACCCCGATGGCAATAACACGACCGGCATTACGCGTACACAGTCGCCGCTGACCAACATGGTGATGGAAACGCAGGACATCATCACCAAGGACCTAAATCGTTGGAATCCAACCGAATATATCAATATCTGGGTCGTAAAGGAAATCACAAGCTTGTCCTTTGGTTCGGATGTGGCCGGGT
>JALHPW010000174.1 GCA_022842255.1 Saprospiraceae bacterium
GTGTAGACCACCTCCTTGGGCAACCTTGGGTCAAAGCTCTCTGGGTATTTTTCTGCATAGATTTTGGACAACACATCGTGCCGGGCAGCGGTGAGTCCATTACTTCCCATGCCCCCGTTGTATTCGGTCTCGTAACTCGCATGACCAAAGGAAGCTAACCCGACAATGACATCGCCTGGGCGGATTTTGGGCACCAACACTTCACTGCGTTTCATCCGGGCAAATGCGGTAAACCCCACATCAATTGTACGCACAATATCCCCCACGTCGGCTGTTTCTCCACCCGCAAGATGCAGATGGACGCCATGGGATTGCATTTTTTCTACAAAATCAGAGGTACCACGTATAACCGCAGCAATGACCTCGGCAGGAACCAAACCCTTGTTCCGCCCAATCGTACTGCTCAGGATGATATCGTTGGTGCAACCCGCACAAGCCATATCGTCGAGGTTCATCACGATGGCATCCTGTGACACACCAGGCCATACGGAAAGGTCGCCTGTTTCGCGCCAATATAGGTACGCCAGACTGGTTTTAGTGCCGGCCGTATCGGCATGGAGCAGGTTGCAATACTTGGCATTTCCAGCTGCCAAATCGGGCAAAATCTTACAAAAAGCATTGGGGTACAAGCCCTTATCCAAATGCTGGATGGCGGCATGCACTTCTTCCTTGGAGGCGGAAACTCCGCGTTGGTCGTATTTTGTCATTTTGGTCATTGCTTCATTAAGGGTCATTGGGGTCATTTATCGTCATTGGGGGGCATTGGGGTCATTAGGGGTCATTTCGTCATGAGGCCATTCAAATGACTCAATGACGAAATGGCCTCAATGACACATTCATTTTTCCCAGCTGCGGAACCGCGCGCTACGGTCGTAAACGTGGTAAAGAATTGCTTTTTCAAGTTCCGTAAATACTAGTCCGCGCCGGGCCATCACGATGGAAGCCGTTTCGCAGGCTTCGGCAAACTTATAACTCCGGTAGCCGTCCGGGCCGCCCCAGGAAAAATCGGGGATAAAGTTTCGCGGGAAACCAGCACCATAAATATTGGCAAAAACGCCCACCACGGTTCCGGTATTGAACATGGTATTGATGGCGCATTTTGAATGGTCGCCCATGATAAGCCCCACGAATTGCTGCCCAGTTTTTTCAAAACGCTCGGTTTCGTAATCCCAGAGTTTTACTTCGGAATAGTTGTTTTTGAGGTTCGAATTGTTGGTGTCCGCCCCCAGGTTGCACCATTCACCCAAAACGGAATCGCCTAGGTAGCCGTCGTGCGCTTTGTTGGAATTGGCCAAAAAGATGCAACGGGCCACCTCGCCACCCAAACGACACCCTGGGCCAAAAGCACTCGGGCCGTATATCTTGGCCCCCATCTTAACAATTGAATCTGAGCCAATTGCGATAGGGCCGCGCAACATGGCGCCTTCCATTACTTCTGTGTTTGCACCAATGTAAATCGGGCCAGCTGTGAGGTTCAGCGTACAGTATTCCATTTTTACCCCTGCTTCCAAAAACAGGTTTTCCGGCGGACCAATCAATCGGTTGGTATCGGAAACGGGTTGTGAGTGTTTCCCGGTGGTCAGCAACGCAAAGTCTTCCAAAAGTGCCTTTTCGTTCAGCCGGGTGAGCTCCCAGAGGTGGTTGATCCGAATGAGCGGAATACTAGCACTTAATTCTTGCCCTTGCAATTCGTCTACCTCCTCTTCCTCAATCAGGGATTCGAATTGTGCTTCATTGAGCCTTGCTGCAATAAGTTCACCATTGGCAAGCAAGGCTTCGTTGAGCCCCAATGCATCGATGCGCTTACAGATTTCAGGCGTTGGAAGTACCCCACCATTGATGATAAGATTCTCATCCTCAATGCGAATTGGGTATTTTTCCTGTAAATATTCCTGGGTAATGTACGAAGCCGCGCCACGCAAGCGGCGCTCCCATTTTTCGCGAAGGGTCAGAATTCCCACGCGCAATTCGCCCATAGGCCTTGTGGCCGTCAGGGGTAACAGATGGTTCCTTGCGTCAGTGTCGAAGAGGATGATGTTCATATCAAGGGAATCGGGTTGGCGCTATTGGCCAATCTGACTTACAGATTTTGTACGGCAATGCAATTCTTACCGAGAAATGCAGGGCAAACTTACATCTTTCAACCAACAGGAAGGGTTCAATTGTATCTACTTTGGGGGACCAAGCAAGCTTTCGGGAATAAAAAAGTCCCAACACGCACGAATGCCTATCGGGACTTTTAAAAGAACTCAAAGCAAAATTACTTTGCGAACTTCTGGAAACGCTTGTTGAACTTGTCAATACGGCCTGCAGTGTCAACGAGTTTCATCTGACCCGTGAAGAACGGGTGGCTGTAGGACGAAATTTCCATTTTCACGAGCGGGTATTCTTTCCCGTCTTCCCAAGTCGTCGTTTCTTTGGTAGCAGCGCAGGATTTACCGAGAAATGCTTCGTCTGTCGAGATGTCTTTGAACACAACAGCGCGGTAACTGGCTGGATGGATATCTTTTTTCATGACGCTATTTTGCTGAAAATTTGTTGCAAACTTGTTTTTCAAAAATCGAGGCGCAAAAGTAGTAAAAGATGGCTGTCATTTCCAAATATTTTTTTGAAAAAGCCAGCTTCCTCATCCTACCTGGGCAAAACCCTCTCCACCGCGCTCAACAGCGGCGGCTAAATCATACTTCGCACCTCGTAATTCGTAATTCGCAATTCGTAATTCCTACTTCCCCTTCTTTTTATCCTCCTGGAACTTCATCACCTGCTCCATGACTTCCCCAAGCTGTTCGGCACCAATCCGTTTCATCAGGATTTCATGGTTGCGGTTAAGGATGAAAATCTGGGGGGTTGTCTGCACGTCGTACAACATTTTGTACTTGCTCCGGATATAGGGGTCGTAGGTGTTGAAAAATAGGTCGTCGCTAAATTCCTTTTCCTCCAAACCTTTCCAACAGCTCTCGTGGACTTTTTCGGGGGTATTGGACTCCTCTTTGGAGGTGACGATGCCCGTACAAACGGCGAACACCTTTACCCCTCGGTCTTTGAATTTTTTGGCAAACTCAACCATGTGTGGTGCTGCTTTTTTGCAATGCCCACAATCGGTGGCCCAGAAAAACAACACGGTGTAATCTGCGTCCACATCCCAAAGGCTGTGGGGCTGATTTTTGCGGTCCATCACGGTGATGTTTGGCGCAATTTTGCCAATGAGGATAGGCGCCAAACGGCGGGCATTGTCGCAGATCTTTTCCAGGTCCTCTTTCTTTGTCCATGACGCCTGGCCTTTGCAGTAATACTCGTTTGCAATGTGCACATAGCAGGCGTCAAAGCCCACAATATTTGATTTCGCGTAATGATTGAGGTAGTGGATCAGGTAGTATTTGTAGTTCTCCCCGTTGTGCTTCCCTTTCATTTTGGCAAAAAGGTAATCCAGCGCAGCGTTCACGGTATCTGGGTGTTGCGGGGTAAGTTTGGTGACAAAATACTCGATTTTTCCATGAAGAACCGGGCTTCGGAGCATGGCTGGGTCGGCGATATCGATGTTGTCAAAATAATGGGCGCGAATCCAGTCAAACTTTTTCCGCGCAACCTCTCTTTCTTCCCCCTTGAATTCGGGCATTTCAGGGTCCATTGCAGCCTTTACGATCCTGGCAGCCAAGGAATTGGGGTATTTCGTGATGAGGTCGTTTTGGGTCTTTTTCACCGCCTTGTCAATATCGTTGATTTTGTTGGCAAGCCGAGTGGAATCGGCCACATTGCCCTTGGCGCGACCCATTTGAGCACGAAGGGTATCGGCTTCTGGGCGCTGTTTGTTCAGGAAGCGGAGGTATTCGTAAAAAATCTCGTTGTCTTGCGACCCCTTTGCCTTCATTTTATTCACAGAATCCTTGGCATCGGTAGTAATGGTAAACTGCTGGTTTTTCTCATCGAGCAGCAACTGTATAAAGTTGTTGTCAGGCTTGAGCACCAACAAGTACACCCCGGGTGGGAAAAGCGTGTCTGCTTCAAAGGTAAAAAAGCCATCCGCAGCCAAGGTAGCGGTATCCTTGACGTATTGTTTTTCGCCATAATGGAAACCTAAAACGAGCTCATTGGCAGCATAGTTGTCGAGTTTTACCCGGATTTTGTAACCCGGACCACCATTGGCAAGCAGTGTTGAGCAAGAGAGGATTGAAAAAAGGGCCAGTATGAAAAGACGCTTCATCCGAATGATTTTTTTGAACTGTTTTGGAATGAAATTAAATGGGACTTGAGACGCACAAATATCCGCAGGTGCGGCATGGGGAATGGACCTTTTTGGAAATGTTAACTTTCGTCATTGGGGTCATTTCGTCATTGGGGTCATTTCGTCATTGGGTCATTTCGTCATTGGGGTCATTTCGTCACTGGGGTCATTGGGGTCATTGGGGTCATTGGGTCATTGGGGTCATTGGGTCATTTCGTCATTGAGTCCCTTCAAATGCCATGCAAATGACTCAATGACGAAATGACCCAATGACCCCAATGACCCCAGTGACGAAAAACCTCACAAATCATACTGCTTAATCTTCCGGTACAAGGTCCGCTCAGAAATATGGAGCTCATCTGCAGCCTCTTTCCGTCGGCCTTTGTATTTGGCGAGGGTCTTCTTGATGGCTTCCTTTTCGATTTCGTCCATGGTGAGCGGGGCATCTTCTTCCTCGCTGTCGTCGAAGTTGTTGGAGTTGTTTCCGGGGTCGATGATAATGGGCTTAACCCGTTCATTTTCAAAGGGATGGAAGCGTGGAGAGCTGTCTTGATTGTACCCACTCTCCTCAAACGCGGAATCAGAAGCCGAGGAAAAGCCAGGAGAAAGTTGTCGGAAATTCCCCAATTCCGGCATCCGCAGGTTGTTGCTTTCCACGAGTTTGAAAAACATCGACTTGAGTTCGTTCAGGTCGTTTTTCATGTCGAACAACACCTTGTACAGCAGTTCACGCTCCTGGAATTCGCCGCCGTTTTTCCCTGAAAAGCCGTTGCCATTGGAGGGCACAGGCAGGTGTCGGTTGAACAACTGCGGCATGGTGCGTTGCAAGGCTTCGGCGGTAATCAAGCGCTCTTCGGAGAGGACGGAGAGTTGTTCGGCCACGTTTTTGAGCTCGCGGATGTTGCCCGGCCAGGTATAGTTTTCCAGCACGAGTTCGGCCCGTTCGTCTAGGCGAATGGCTTGCATCCGGTATTTTTCTGCAAAATCGCCCGCAAAACGGCGAAAAAGCAGGGTGATGTCTTCTGGGCGCTCTTTCAAAGAAGGTACCCGAATCGGCACGGTATTGAGGCGGTAGAACAAATCCTCGCGGAATTTCCCCTTGCGCACGGCATCCTCCAAATTGACATTGGTGGCAGCGATGACGCGTACATCTGTTTTCTGGCTTTTGCTTGCGCCGACACGAATGAACTCGCCCGATTCCAACACGCGCAGCAGGTAGGCCTGGGTATCGTTGGGCATTTCGCCGATTTCGTCGAGGAAAATCGTGCCGCCGTTCACGGTTTCAAAGTACCCCTTGCGCTCGCCCGCAGCCCCTGTGAATGAGCCTTTTTCGTGACCAAACAGTTCGGAATTGATGGTTCCTTCCGGGATGGCCCCGCAGTTGACGGCAATGAACTCGTTGTGTTTCCGCGCCGAAAGGGAGTGGATGATTTTGGAAAAAGCTTCCTTGCCCACGCCGCTCTCCCCCGTGATGAGCACGCTCAGGTCGGTAGGCGCCACGCGGGTAGCCGTTTCGAGCGACGCGTCCAGGGCCGGCGAGGAGCCGACAATCCCAAAGCGGGCTTTTATAGATTGGAGGTTGTTGTTAGCCACTTTTCTTGATTAAAATTGCTTCGATGTCACTTCGTCTTTTTCAGACATAAATCGCGGATTTGAGGATTTGAGTGCGGTAATATGGCTTCAAATATTTCTCCCGACAGATGCCTACATTCTTTCCAAACTCCTTCTTGATCAGCTCTTTGAGTGAAGATTTTATCTCGGTCAAGTTATCTGTTTGGGGCAAAAACTCAAGAATGATGTCAATGTCGCTATATTCTGTCTCCTCACCCCGGGCGTATGAGCCAAACAATCCGATTTTGGCAATCCGAAACTGGCGTTCGAATTGCGGCTTTTCCTTGGAAAGGAAAGCTAGAATGTTGGAACGGGTGATGGGCGGATGGTTGTTCATTTAATCTATTTCGTACTCGAATTTGGTAGGTTGGGGCATTGGTTATTTTCTATTTCGGCACGACCAATTTCGCATCCACAAAACTCAGTGCCGCTTTTACTTGTTCGATACCTTCTAATGGAACTACCAAAAAATACCAGGCAGAAGATGCGATGTCTCCAAATGCGATCATGATTTTTCGATCCACCGTAATTTCACCATCCTCGAATTTGGCGGGAATCTCTACCGGGAAAGCCACCTGATACGATTTGTCGGTGACCAAAATTGAATCTGGAAGAAAATAATCCAAGCCCACAAAAGACATTTTGTATTGCTGGCGGATTTCCTTGCTTTTTTGATTCGATGCCATCATTTTCGCTTCTCCACCCATTTTTTCCCGCAATTCTGGATGGGTCATCTCAATGGCCGTTTTCACATCATCTTCTAAAAACGCCTTTTTATATCTTAGTATTTGTTCTTCCAATGCCTTGATTACCACCGTATCTCGTTTATACGTTTGGGCAAAGCAAGGATGTTGAAAGATAAATAGCCCGAAAAGAATTGGGATAATGGTATTGATTCTGAACATTTTATCTTGTGATTACTTATTTTTCTGCCATTGTGGGCGTCTAAAATCCTATTCCCGCCTACGCACCACCCAATCCAACAAAAACATCAAAACCCCAAAAAAGATGAAGCCCTCCGAAGGCATATTCATCACATTGGCTTGCGCTCCCCGCGACCACAATCCGCTTGAATCAATGCCGGCAATACCCATTAGCAAAAACAAAACACCTGCGCCCCAGAGCAATATCCGCATCAACAGCAGCGCGCCTTGTTTTTCCTTGCCCGGTCGGTTCACGACACTACCTCCCCAAGCAACGTTGCACTGGTAGCATCCTTAATCTTTACCATCACATAATCCCCTGGTTTAAGTCCCTCCTTTTTGGGAAACACACACATGCTATTCTGCGAATTCCGGCCGCAAAACTCCTGGTCGGACTTGCTTGAATCGCGCTCAATCAAAACCCGGAAGGTTTTGTCGATTTCGCCTTGATTGTACTTGAAACTGACCGCTCTTTGCACTGCGATCACTTCCTGAAGCCGGCGTTTTTTGACTTCTTCTGGCACGTCGTCGGCATATTTTCGGGCGGCCAGGGTACCCGGCCGTTCGGAATAGGAAAACATATACGACATACAATAGCCCGCCCATTCAATCATCGAAAGGGTATCCTGGTGCTCTTCCTCTGTCTCGGAGCAAAAGCCCGTAATGATGTCGCTCGACACCGCAGCGTCTGGCAGGATGCGCCGGATACTTTCCATTCGTCCCATGTACCATTCGCGGTCGTAGGTGCGGTTCATCAGTTCGAGCACGCGCGAATTGCCCGATTGAACAGGCAAGTGGATGTATTTACAGATATTGTCGTAGGCTGCCATGGTATGCAATACCTTGTCTACCATGTCTTTCGGGTGACTGGTGCTGAAACGGACCCGCAAATCCGGGTGAATTTCAGCGGTCATGGCCAGCAGGTCGGCAAAGTCGGCGCACTCGTTGGTTTCCGGGTTTTCCCATTTGTAGGAATCCACGTTTTGCCCCAAAAGCGTCACCTCGCGGTAGCCTTTTTCAAACAAATCCCTTGCTTCGGCTACAATGCTGAACGGCTCCCGGGAGCGCTCCCGACCGCGGGTAAAAGGCACCACACAAAATGAACACATATTGTCGCAACCGCGCATAATGGAGATAAAGGCGGTCACGCCATTGGAATCGAGCCGCACCGGATTGATGTCGGCATAGGTTTCTTCGCGGCTGAGCAGTACGTTCACCATACGGCCTCCCTCTTCAGCCCCACCGATGAGCTTTGGCAAATCGCGGTAGGCATCGGGGCCCACCACGAGGTCCACGAGTTTTTCTTCTTCCAGCCATTGTTTTTTCAGGCGTTCGGCCATGCAACCGAGCACGCCGACTTTCATACCGGGGCGCTGGCGTTTCACCAATTCAAACACTTTCAAGCGTTTACGAACGGTTTCTTCGGCTTTTTCGCGGATGGAGCAGGTGTTTACCAGAATCAAATCACTCTCCTCCATGTTGCGTGTGGGCGCATACCCAATGTCACCAAGGATACTGGCCACAATTTCCGAATCGGAGAAATTCATCTGGCAGCCGTAGCTCTCGATGTAAAAATGCTTCAGCCCTGGTGTGTTACTCAACACCCCGTGTTCTTTGAAAAACACACTGCCTTGTTTGGCCTCATCTATCGTCTTGACCCCTTCGAGGGTTGGATTTGCGTCGTAGAGCATGGAATTCGATGCGTTGTTTGCGCCCGCAAAAGTAACGCATCTTTTTGGAACAAATGCCAGAATGTCACCCTTGATTTGTACAAAATGGCAGCCGTTTGGTTTGAACCACAAAAGGCACAAAAGGACACAAAAGCCGCATTTGTCAACTTTTGTGTCCTTTTGTGCCTTTTCTGGTTCAAAACTATTACCAGTCTTTCTTCAAACGAGAGGGCCGATTTGCAGGCGACAATTCCCGGTATGCCCCAGCGTTTTTTTGTTCTTCCGAAAGCACGGCCTGGTTGAGCAGGCGTCTGGCTTCTTCCGGGGGCAAATTGGCGGGTGGGACTTCTCGTTGTCTGGAGGAAGAAGCCTG
>JALHPW010000175.1 GCA_022842255.1 Saprospiraceae bacterium
TGGCGGCGTAGTATTCCAAAAACAGGGGTTGAAAAGCCTCCACAAACCTGCGTCGATGCTCATAAATTACCTTCGCCGGAGCAGGCATTTGCCGGTCCAGGCTTTCCAACAAAACAGCATCAAAACGCCGATGCTCCGCAAAAAGCTTGAGCAAAGCATTTCGTTGCTTCAACAAAGCGTTGTAAATCAACAAGTTTTGCAGATATTCGGCCGAGACCTGCGAAAGCGTCGCATCCAAAAACCGCCGGCGGTCTTCACTGCCCTCCTGCACCAACGACACATCATCCGGCGCAATCATCACCACCGGGAATTGGCCGATGTAATCCGCCAAACGATCGTACACCGTCCCATTCCGTTCAATTTCCTTGCGCTGTCCCGACTGGTATTTGGCGACAATTTTAACCACACTTTCAGCCAATTCAAACCGTCCTTCCAGCCTGAAAAACGATTCTCCGTGCCGCACCAGGTGTTTATCGTTCAATCCTGCATGACTTTTACACAAACACAAAAAATGGATTGCATCCAGCACATTCGTTTTGCCCACGCCATTCAAGCCCGTCAGACAGTTTAGCCGAGGGGAAAAATCGAAGCTTTGCGCCTCGTAACTTTTGAAATTGGTGAGTTTTAGCTGGGTTAGATGCATGGCGCTAAGGTATGTATGATGTATGATGTATGATGTATGATGTATGATGTATGAGGTATGAGGTATGATGTATGATGTATGAGGTATGATGTATGATGTTTGAGGTATGAGGTATGATGTATGAGGTTTGATGTATGTGGTATGATGTATGAGGTATGATGTATGGGGTATGATGTATGAGGTATGATGTATGGGGTATGAGGTATGAGGTATGATGTATGGGGTATGAGGTTGGACTAGTACCGCTATGTAGGTGATAACTTAGACATACATCATAGTTCATACATCATACATCATACATCATACATCATACCTATTTTTGTGCCATGGAAAACACAATTCAAGTGTCGGTGCTGGACCGTGAAGGAGAACTTCACTCCTTGGAGGCGCCGACCGATATGGCCATGAATATCATGGAGTTATGTAAAGCTTATGAGCTTCCAGTAGAAGGTACTTGCGGCGGAATGGCGCTTTGTGCCAGCTGCCATGTGTATGTTTTGAGCGACCATGAATTGCCGGAACCTACCGACGATGAGCTCGCGATGCTGGACTCCGCCTTTTTTGTCAAGTCCAATAGCCGCTTGGGATGCCAGCTCAAAATCAAGGATGCTTTAGATGGCTTGAGATTGCAGTTGGCTCCTGTTGGTGGATAAAATAGACCGCCGTATCTTGTCAACCGAAACGCCCTATCCTATTTCGACCTGCCAGGCCGGGATAGGATTTTTATTTTACCCAAACCGCTTATATACAATAGGTTATGAATCACACACTACTGCTGTACACCTCCCGATCAACCGCTGCCCGATTCTGGTTACTGACTGCTGCGCTGACGCTGCTTTTTTTCAATGCCGGATTTGCACAGGTGACTTGCCTGCCGGTGTTCCCCAACGCGACCGACAACGTGACCATTACCTTCGATGCCACCCAAGGCAATGGGGCACTGGCGGGGGTCAGTCCGGTGTGGGGACACTTTGGCGTGATCACCAATTTGAGCCAAAGCTCCAGCGACTGGAAACACGTTACCACTGTTTGGGGCACCAACAATGCTGCCGCACAAATGACCAATGTGGGCCCAAATCTTTGGCAGAAGACGTTCAATATCAATACGTTTTTCAATATCCCCGCCAATGAGACCGTGCTGGAACTGGCCTTCGTTTTTCGCAACGGAAGTGGCTCAATCGTGGGCAGGGCCAGTGGTGGCGGCGATATTTTTTATGAGGTTTACCCCGAAAACCTCCCCTTGCAAACGCTGATTTTGACGCCCAACAATTCCACGTTTTTGTCAAATATTGGCCAGCAGGTTCCTGTAGAAGCAGCCGCTTCGGAACCTGCCAACCTTACCTTGTTCGACAACGGCACCCAAATCGCCAGTGCAGCAAATGCCGAATTGTTGCTACACACCCTCAATGTCGCGTCCTCCGGTTTTCACCAGGTGCAGTTCGTGGCCACCACGGCCAATGCCAGTGATACGTCCTCGTTTACGTATCTCGTTCCCGGAAATGTAGTGTCAGAAGACCCACCCGCCGGGACCAAATGGGGCATCAATTACCTGCCAAATGGCGAGGTCCGACTGGCACTGTACGCCCCGAACAAGCAGCTGGTGTACGCCATCGGCGATTTCAACCAGTGGCAACCAACGGCGGCATACCAAATGAAGCGAAGCCTCGACGGCAACCTTTGGTGGATTGATCTGACTGGGGTTCCTTCCGGCCAACCCATTCGTTTTCAATACCTTGTGGATGGAAACCTGAAAATCGCCGACCCGCACAGCACCCTCGTGCTCGACCCTTGGAACGACCCGTTCATTCCTGCGTTTACTTTTCCAAACCTGCCCGCCTACCCTACTGGCCAAACCACGGGCATCGTAAGTGTGCTGCAAACCAACCAACCCGCGTTCAACTGGACGGCCACGAATTATCAGCGCCCGAAAAACACCGATTTGGTGGTGTATGAATTGTTGATGCGAGATTTTCTGGCCCGGCACGACTACCCTACCTTGTTGGATACCCTGGACTATTTGGAAAAATTGGGGGTGACGGCCATTGAGTTGATGCCCGTCAACGAATTTGATGGCAACATCAGCTGGGGCTACAATCCAGCTTACCACAAGAGCCTGGACAAGTATTACGGTTCGGAGGAAGCCTTTAAAACCGTGATTGACGAATGCCACAAACGCAATATTGCCGTGATTTTGGATGTGGTGTTCAATCAGGCAACTGGGGCCAGTCCCCTGGCGCAATTGTACTGGGACGCGGCCAACAATCGGCCAGCGGCCGACAATCCATGGTTGAATCCGGTTGCGAAACACGATTTCAACGTGTTCAACGATTTCAACCACGAATCGCAGGCCACCAAAACCTACGTCAAAAACTGCCTGGAATATTGGATGAACGAATATAAAATCGATGGATTCCGCTTCGACTTATCCAAGGGTTTTACCCAAAAAAATACCCTCGGCAATGTGGCAGCCTGGGGCGCCTACGATGCTACGCGGGTGGCCATTTGGAAAGATTACGCGGATTTTATGTGGGCCATTGACCCGAGTAGCTACGTGATTTTGGAGCATTTTGCCGACAATAACGAGGAAAAGGAGCTCGCCAATTACGGCATGATGCTGTGGGGCAACATGTGGGGCGCGTACAAAGAAGCCGCGCTGGGCTACAACACGACCGCAAACCTGAACTGGGTTTCGTACAAAGCCCGGGGTTGGAACGACCCGCATGTGGTGGGCTATATGGAAAGCCATGATGAGGACCGGATTGGGTATGAATGCAAGACCTATGGCAATTCTGCGCCCAACCACAACATCAAAACCCTGCCCGTGGCCATGCAGCGAATCGCGATGCTTAAAAACCTGTTGTACACCGTGCCTGGTCCGAAAATGCTCTGGCAATTTGGTGAGCTGGGTTACGATTTTCCCATCAACTACTGCGAAAACGGCAGCATCAACCCCGATTGCCGCACTTCGCCCAAACCCATTCGCTGGGATTATTTCGCCAACCCGGAACGCCGGAAACTGCACGACGTGACGGCGGCACTTTTGACCCTCCGTAAAAACCATGACGTGTTTGAAACCACTGATTTTCAATTGAATATCAGCAGCGGACAAGTGCGCAGCATCTTCCTCAACGACGCGGATTTGAACGTGGCGGTTTTTGCCAACATCGGGGTGACGGCCACCACCGTGAACAACCCGCCTTTCCAGCATGTGGGACAATGGTTTGAATACTACACCGGCGATACGCTTTTGGTGACGTCCGGACCACCCACCACTTTCTCGCTCGCGCCTGGGGAGTACCGACTTTACCTGGACAAATATGTGGCCGTGCCACCGGGATTGGTGTTTTCATCCACGCAGGATGTTCGGGGCGCGTTGGAGTTTTTTGAAGTTCGTCCCAACCCGGTACAGGATAACTTTGCACTCTATTTTTCCCTGAGCGAGACGGCGGATGTTCAGCTAGAAATCACCGACATTGCCGGAAAAGTTATTGAAAGTCAATCTTTTGAGAACCTTCCATCCGGAGAGCAGCAGTTTCAGATAGATGCCAGCCATTGGTCGGCGGGGGTTTATTTTGCGGTGTTGCGGGATGCCAAGGGAGGATTGGTAGCTCGGAAGATTGTAAAAAGTTGAGCGCCATCACCACTTAACACTAACCACTCAACACTAAGAAAGCGGTGGAACCCTTGCCTTTGAGCGGGGCCGCCGTCGTTCCATCCCGGCACCGTTCGGGATGTCTCCTATACTCGGGGCGGGCGGATACAACCGCTCGCCCTATTTTAAATGAACAATCCATCCATGCTAATGCTCACCCCAGGTTTTGCGGCCAATGAGCAGGACCACAATTGCATCCCGGTGTTGCAATTGCTAGTACGGGAATTTTTGAAAAAAGGAATTGATATTCAAATAGTTACGCTGGAATATCCGTTTTCAGACCAGCCCTATCTATGGCACGGAGCCCAGGTATTTCCCTGCAATGGCCAAAACCGGAAGTGGCTAAAATGGCGAACCATCCAACGAGCCATCCAATACAGCAATAAAATCCTAAACAGCCCAACCAAACCAATCACCAATCACCAATCACCAATCACCAATCAACAAATCCACAGCTTCTGGCAAGGCTGGGCCTCCTACATCGGAGAACGAGTAGCCAAACAATACGGCATCCCCCATTTTACGACCCTCATGGGACAAGATGTATTGCCCGCCAACCGCAAGCACCTGCGCAATTTGAGCCCTGAACGCTGCGCCCGACTCATCGCCGTGTCGGAGTTTCAGAACCAGATGTTGGAAAAAAGCACTGGATTTCGGGCAGGACAAGTCATCCCATGGGGCATTGCGGAATCGGAGATACCCACTGAAATCCCGCTGGACAAAAAACTGGATGTACTCGGCGTGGGCAGCCTGATTCCGGTAAAAAACTGGGATAAGTGGTTGAATACCATTGCCTTGGCGAAAACATCCAATCCAAATCTCCAAGCGGAGTTGATTGGTGGAGGACCAGAGCAAAATCGTCTGGAAGCCCTCGCTCGGCGTTTGGGCATTGAAAAAAACGTGCGGTTTGCGGGGGAGCTACCTCGTGCGGCCGTCCTGGCCCGGATGCGTGAGGCCAGGGTCTTGTTGCACACTTCGGATTTTGAATCCTTCGGGTTTGTCTTTGCCGAGGCGGCGATGAACGGGATGCAAATTGTCAGTACACCTGTGGGGATTGCGGCGGAACTCGGTGGGGCTTGTGATGACTCAGAGGCTGAATTGGCTAGGTTGGTGCTGCAATCCCTGGCAATAAACGAGACACTTCTCCCTAGCATTCATTATACAATGTCGATGGTGGCTGAGCAATATCTTATTGCGATACTACGCTAGGTAATTTCATGCTACGACGTTTTTTATTTCACGCAACGCCGCTACGACGCTACGTAGGTTTTTTTTCACGCAACTTCGCTAGGACGCTACGTAGGATTGTTTCACGCAACGCCGCTACGACGCTACGTAGGATTGTTTCACGCAACGACGCTAGGACGCTACGTAGCAGTACTTATAAATGAAGGTCAGGGCTTAACGGAATGGCTAGTACCCCGCTTCGTGAAACAACACACGTTGCGTCGTAGCGGCGTAGCGTGAAACAAAAAAAAACGTAGCGTCGCAGCGGCGTCGCGTGAAATAAAAAAACGTAGCGTCGTAGCGGCCTTGCGTGAAAAACCCCTACGTAGCCTATTACCCTTTCTCCACCATCCGAACCACCACGCCTTCCCCAACCCGAATCCTCAACCAATACCGACCTGCCGGCAAATCCGATGCATTCACCAGGCTAGTCTGTTGAAAAACCCGCAGCCGAACGCCCAGCACATTGAACAACTCCACCTGCTCCGGGACCACTTCAGATTCAATTTGCCAAACGCCCGAAGTTGGATTGGGAAACACCCGTACAACCGGCTCGTTATCAAGCACTTCCTGCGTAGCCACGGGGGCGCATTCTAACTGGTTGAGGTAATCCCACAGTTCGTTGTCGAAGGCAATGGGCACAGAACCTCCGCCCGGTCCGGTGTAGCCCGCATCATTCCCCTGGCGCACCACCACCCAGCCTTTGGAGGGCACCACGTGGATTTTCTGGTCGTTTTTGCCCAGTGCCGAGAACATATCATTCGGGGCATTGGGGATCAACTTGCCTGGTATGACCAACTGAAGTCCGGGAAGCATAAAACTAGGTTGTCCGTTGAGCCACCAGAGGTAGCCATAGCTCTTGTTCAGGGTTTGGGAGGGATGCGTCATGTCGTACACATACTGCTGGTCGTGTAGCAGCGTATCGCCGTTCCAGACGCCGCGGGCGAGCGTGAGCAAGCCGTAACGCGCCATATCACGGGCCTTGCCGTACATAATATGGTCGAACCAAAAACCCTTCATGCCCGTGCGGTCGAACACGCGGGTTTTGGTGAACTGGTTGAGTGTCAGGCCACTCGCCTCTTCCAGCACATCGTGGATGAGGTGGTAAGGCGCGTTGTGATAGGCCCAGCGCGTACCCGCATCCGCCTTGTAAATCAGGCAAGCCGGGTCGGTGCAGTTGTCGTCCGGCACCCCGTCGTCCAGGCCATTGGACATGCTGAGTTGGTGCCAAATCGTGATGAGGTCTTCTTTGGCAGGTGGCGCGGACGTCCAGCCATTGCCGAGGTATTGACTGGTTTTGTCGTGTATATCCAGAAGTCCTTCTTCCTGCGCTTGTCCGACCAAAAACGCCGAGAGCGACTTGCCCGCCGAAGCCCAGTACCAGACCGAATCCTGGACATAGGTGCCGAAATACTTCTCCAGCACGATTTTGCCGTCCTTCAAAAGCATAAAGGACTTGCTGTTTTTGTCCTCCAGGAATTGGTACAGACTGTCGATGCGCTCCTGACAAAAGCCCAGGCTTGCGGGAGCGGTGGTTTGCCAAGTGTTGCCAGTCAAGGGTGGGAAATACAGGGCAGGGTTTTGGGCGAAGCCCGATAAGGCATTGATTATCAAACCAATTGCTACAAAATAGTTGCGAAGTGCGGTCATAGTGGTACAGTTTTGTGTTGGAACAGGCTTAGACTGGGAAAGTTGGGCAAGGTAAAATCGGGTTGAAAAAAGGTATGAAATTATACCTTTTTCGGGTTTGGCGTGTAAAATATTTGGTGGATTGGGGGATTTGGCGAAGCTTTGCGGGAGAGTTGTGTTAGTGGGCAAACTCAGACTTTATTAGGGTGGGAATCCAACTTTTTGATTGGGCGAGATTCATCGCAACCCTATTAATTTTGTGATATTGAAATGGTCGACTGCACATTTTTGCGAATGCACTTTGGTTTATGGCGGGGCGTTCTGCGAAGTGTTTCTGGAAGGTTTCTTCGAAAGGCATAACAGGGATAGACGCGGTTTTGGCTCCTATTGAGTTCTATCAAGCGGCCGATATGAAAACTAAATCTATTGCATTTGAAACTTGAATCCGTCCACTTTTCACCGTTTTATTTGGCAATACCCCACGGTAACGAGTTGCCGGAAGTTAATCGGCAAAATGTTTATAAATGAAATAAACTAGTATGAGTGATCTAAAAAGAAATAAAAGTCCATTAAGTTTAGTCGAAACCGTAAGTTTAATTTTTATTGCAATAGGTATCCTATCGTGCTTATTAGATATGTGGGCATTTATATGGCCAGATTATGCCACCAAATTAAAGTTTGACATTGACAAAATGGGGACGATGGGTGATGCGATAGGCGGACTTTCTGGAAGTTTATGGAGCCTGGCCGCACTACTTCTTTTTTGGGCAGCTTTTAGATTGCAAACGGCAGAGTTAAGGGTATTGCGCAATGAATACCGACTTAGCAGGCGAGCTTTTGATGACCAGGTAAAAAACCAGATATTACTACGATTCGAGAACACATATTTTCAAATGTTGTCTAATTTTTTAAGTATAGTGAATTCATCAGAATGGAATTTGGGTAGTAGAATAGAACATGGGAGGGCCTGTTTAGAAAGATTAAACAACACCCTAATGAGAGACATTTTAGATTCCCAGAAAGGGGACAAGTCATATTGCAAACAGTACTTTGAACGGCACGATAGTTTGGTATCTCCATTTTGTAATTTTTTTGAAAGTATAATTGAATGGATAGCAAACCTAGAGGATGACTCTAACTTTGAAGCAATATACGAAACACCTGTAAAAGTCAACAAAATGGTAAATTCAAACTTTTTTCATGGTCTCATTTTTGCGCAAATGTCAGTTTCTGAAAAAAATTTGCTTTTGTTATATTTCTGGTCGTGTGACAAAACTAATATTTATGAATTAATACTAAAATTCCATAAAAATCAAAACCTGCCATGGATAAAATAAGTAACGAATTTGACATATTTTTTAATTTTTTTGAAAAAATATGCAAAATTGGTGTCGATGATTTTTTCCAGGACATGAATAACATTGAAGGTCTTGATTTAACGATTCAAGACTACTTCAATCATATACATGTCTCTACTTCGTGTGAAAGACGCATAGTGGAGGCCATGCATACATATAAAGGGAATTTAGTTTGTTTAGCCGGACCTAGGGGCAGTGGAAAAAGCTCGTCAGGCAGAAAAGTAATTGAAGAATTATCAAGTGAAGTTGAAAACCACATTCTACACTTTAATATTTCGGTCGACC
>JALHPW010000176.1 GCA_022842255.1 Saprospiraceae bacterium
GGAAAGCGACCCGAAAGTGGATGCTTACCTAAAGCAACTCTGCGAAAAGCACAAAGCCACTACCGCCACCTTCAACGTGGTAGGGCATACGGATGATGCGGGCTCTGACGAAAGCAACATGGCTTTTGGTGCCGCCCGCGCCAAGTCCGTGGCCAAAATATTGCGATTCAACGGCATCGCCGCTTCCCGTATCACCACCAGCTCCAAAGGCGAATCCGAGCCTGTGGCACCGAACGACACTGAAGATGGTCGCCACCAAAACCGCCGGGTCGTCATCACCGTCAACCGTTAAACTTTCAAAACAAAACTAGCCATGCTTTCACATATGCTCTTGAATTGCAGTATCATGGACAATCTGCCCACTGCACTTGCCCTTTGTATTGTCCCCTTTTTATTGGGCTGGCTCGCCGCCCGTGCCTATTATAAGGTAGGTTGGTTGCGCGACCAGGTAGCCGAACTAAGCGGTCGCGTTTCTACCCTGACCGAGGAACTCACCAATACCCGCATGAAGCTTTCCGCTTGCGAGGCCGATGGCGAGGCCAAAGCCGAACAAATCCGCAAACTGAGAAATGACCTGATGATGTGCGAAGGCGAGCGGAATGCCTTGCGCGAACAAGCTGCCAATACCGGCGGTGGCGGGGCGGGCAAAAAAGCCGCTGTAGCTGCTGCTGCAACCGTCATGTTTGCCGGTAAAAAATGGAAATCGGACGATCTGAAAATCGTAGAAGGTATCGGACCAAAAATCGAGGAACTCCTGCACAACGCAGGCATCAAAACCTGGAAAGCGCTTTCGGAAACTTCCGAGGACAAGCTCAAGGAAATCCTGGATGCTGCCGGACCAAGCTACCAAATCCACGACCCGGGCACCTGGGCCAAGCAGGCCGAGCTGGCCGACCAGGGCAAATGGGACGAACTTAAAAAATGGCAGGACGAATTGGACGCGGGAAAAGCGTAGTCTGATTTGTTTTTCCGATAATTAATGCAACGGGCTACCCTGGTTTGGGTGGCCCGTTGTTTTTTGTCTAAAAATGAATGGTGAAATCTACCGTATCATTCCTTATAAGGTAAACAGAATCACGATTGGAAGGGTTTATTGAAGGGCTAAATGATTGGGGCCCCCATTCTACTGTCGTAAATTCTTCGGATGGGAAAGCAAATATTTCTTGAAAAGAGCCCCCAGTCATCAGTACGTATGGGTATTTTTTAGGAAAAACAGCCCCTCCGATATAAGGTTGAACGGTCCGTGTTGGATTAATGAAAATGACAAATAGTGAGTCACTAGCGGGTAGGTCATTTTCAATCTTAAGTCGCAAAAACCCATCCGTTGGAATTAGGGCGGCATCTACAAAATGGGTTTCCCCATCTCTAATTTCGATCGATCTCTTTGGGTCGACATAAGGCAAATATCCAACTTGATAAATACTAGAAAAGCTATGCCTAAACCCATCGGGTATTTCTAAACGGTATATGCCGTCAGAATCCGAATAAGTTGAATGATCCCGTTTAGGTTCAGCGGGTGCGTCGTCCTTTTTTATACTACAATCAATATATGCTCCCGCCACAGGCTCACCCGTGATTTTATTCGTTACGGTCCCGGTGATAATGGTAGGCGGCCCAGGGGAGTCTTTTTTACAGGCAAGGAAGGCGCCTACAATGAAAAGTGCGGGATAGAGGAAGATATTTTTTTTCATTGATTGGTATTTTGAAACCCAGAGTCTGGGGGATAGGGATGTTGCTTACAAAAGTATCAAAAAAATTGCCACATATTACTGGAGAAAAATAGAATTTCCACCCAACAAGCAAGTTTTGGCCTCTAATGGCCTTTTTGGGGCCATTAGAGGACTGGTGAGGAAGGCCGCCGCCGTTTGATTAGGGTTGGCATAGGGCGCGGCTCGGTCACTCACGGAAGTGGCGCTGGGTCAAAAAAAGACCCTAGCGCGGCGAGGAAGTGCTAATTTAAAATTGGATGACAAAATCTACCGTATCATCCCTGAATAAATAAATGGAATCACGAAAGGGTGAATTCATTAGTGGCATAAACATTTTTGGCCCCCAGTACACCCCAACGAATTCCTCTGATGGAAGTGCAAAAACTTCTTCGGCTGAGCTTCCAAAGATCAATTTGTATGGAAGATTGGATGGAGTCAATGCCCCGCCCAAATATGGTTGGGCGGCCATTGTTGGGCTGAAAAAAATAACATATAAAGAGTCGTTCTGAGAAATGCTATTATTCATTTTTAGACGTAAAAACCCATCTCGTGGAATTAATGCAACATCTACACTATTCGTTTCCCCAAGAAGAATTTCAGAAGTACCTACCGGGTCAACAAATGTTAAAAATTTTCCAACATAGTACACAGCAGAGAAGCTAAACCTAAACTCTTGAGGAATTTCTAACCTATAATTGCCATCAGAATCGGAATAAGTTGAATGATTCTGGGTTTGAGGAGAGGGCCATTCCTCCTTCCATATACTACAGTCAATATATGCTCCCACCACAGGCTCACCCGTAGTTTTATTCGTTACAGTCCCAATGATAATGGTAGGCGGCGCGGGGGAGTCTTTTTTACAGGCAATGAAGGCGCCTACAATGAAAAGTGCGGGATAGAGGAAGAGGTTTTTTTTCATCGATTGGTGTTTTGAAACCCAGAGCCGAGGGGATAGGAGTGTTGCTTACAAAAGTATCAAAAAAATTGCCACCTATTATTGGAGAAGACGCCGATATGGGATAGAATTTCCATCTTACAAGCAAATTTTGGGCCCTAATGGCCATTTTGGGTGTGGTGAGGGTTGGCTTGGAGCGTGGCTTGGTCACTCACGGACGTGGGACGTGGCGCTGGGTCAAAAGTGAATGGTGTGAAAAGTTGTTTGGTTTTCAGTAATGAAAATGGTATCTTTGTTAGGAGCGGTTTCAAACAAAGACATAGAGGGGGTAAAACCCCAATAGATAACAACTGATTCATTTGAAGCTAGTTCAATATCCTCTTGGAGGGGTACTCCAAAAGGAATTATATATGCGTTAATGCTAACTATCCCATTTGAAAAAACAGTTTCTGAGTCCAGGGTTGGGCTATACACGCCTACAAAAATTGTATCAAACTGATTATTTACATTTTCAAGCGTCAAGCTTAGGTTTCCATCAATCGGAATCATTTCAAATGCTAAGTTATTAAGTTCCCCTTGCTTAATAAACGTAAAATTTGAACTCCCTCCTTTGGTCAGGTATCCAGTTTTCCTCAAATCAAAAATATGAACAGGCTGGTCATGTTCAAAATGAAAATTACCATTTTGGTCCGAGTTTACATATCTAGTCTCAATATTATTTGGGGGCTCGCCTTTGTGGGTGATTTGAAAGGCAATGAACACCCCCTCTATTGGACTACCAGTGTTTTTGTCAATCACAGTCCCATTAACAACAGTTGGAGAGTCTTTTTTCCCACAGGAAAGAAAAACGCCTAGGCAAAGCCAAAGAACAGAGGAGCAATAGAAGGCAGTTTTTTTCATCAGCCGGTGTTTTGAAACCCAAAATGGGTAGGAGTGGAATGTTAAAGACAAAAGTATTATGGTATTCCCCGCCGCGCTAGGGCCTTTTCAGACCCAGCACCACTTCCCTGAGTGGCCAAGCAAAGGCACCTATACGCCTACTAGTCAAACGGCGGAGGCCAATCCTCGCCGTACCAAAAATGGGTCAAAAAGGGCCATTCAGGGCTTGCATTCACATAATAAGCCGCCGAAGTCCACCGATAAGACTCAACAGCTTCCGCCAACCTCCATTTCGAATGATATTGTCGTTCTTTGCGGAACACCTTAAAATGTTCCAAAACCTTGGGGTGGTTAATAAGGTTGGCCTTTCTGCCCCGCGTGGTCTTCCTTGCCAACCCACCCTACCAGGCCGTTACCAGCTTACTCCCCGCCGCGCTAGGGTCTTTTTCAGACCCAGCGCCACTCCGCTGGGCTGCCAAGCCAGAGTTCATATACACCTACTAGTCAAACGGCGGGGGCCAATCCTCACCGTACCAAAAATGTGTCAAAAAGGGCCATTCGAGGCTGGCATTCACATAATAAGCAGCCGAAGACCACCGATAAGACTCAGCGGCTTCCGCCAACCTCCATTTCGGCTGAATTGGGTTATTGTGTATGTAATCTATCTTTTGTTTCACAACAGGGTCAGTAAATAGCGGCACCGACAGCGGTCGTTCCTTGAAGAAATGATATTGTCGGTCTTTGCGGAACACCTTAAAATGTTCCAAAACCTTGGGGTGGTGCTCAATAAGGTCGGCCTTGATTTGTTGCGATATGTACTTCAAGAACCGCAGTTGGACCTTTGACAACGACCGCTCCCCCGCCATTTGCCATATCAGGTGAAAATGATTGGGCATAATCACAAACGCATAGACACGGACGGTTTGTTCCTGCACCAAAAACACCATTGAGTCTGTGATAATGGTTTTGTATTTGTCTGGCCTAAGCAGCTGTTTCCAACCCCTGACAGTAGCCGTAGTAAAATACAGGTCGGTATATCGATATGGCAGGTTGCCCGGATACATACCGTTTTTATTTGGTGACCTTACAAAATTAGGGAGTGATTGCCAGAAATCAAAATGGGTACTTTGGAGGGCATCAAGTCGATTTGTGCTGTGGCAGGGCAGTCCAACGGAGTGGCGCTGGGTCTGAAAAAGACCCTAGCTCGGCGGGGAGGGGCCCGGTTGCCCTTGGCAGGTTGGGGCTGGCAAGGAAGACCACGCGAGGCACAATGGGCTCCCCCTTCAGGTGCTTCGCTGCGCTCAGCATGACACGCTAACTTGGTATGCCGAACTAGGTTTAGAAGGCATCGTAGTTTTCACGCATTAGGTTGGCAGCGTTGGACTCAAATTCACCTCGTGGCTAAGGTTCGAAGCGTACTGCCTGCATGTTGATAGTCCCTGTATGATAAGTGGATAGTCAAAAAAATTAACAAACGCCTTACATCGTAGCGTAGTACCGTGCGCCCAAGGTCACGCCCTCCTGCCCAATTCGCTCCAGTCCCCAGCGCTTTTCTTCCTTGAATACCGGTCCCTCTTGTTCGCCCGTGTGCAACAACTCATATTGGTCGTAGTCAATAGCGCGGCGGTTTTTCAATTTTTCAAAGACGCCAAAACGCGCGGCCACCGTCTCCCAGCCTTTTTGCACCACCCCTTCAAACACTTTGGCCTTTGAACCACTCCCATAGGCCACAAAACCAATGCGTTTACCTGCCAAGCGGGCATTTTCATTTGCATCACTTTCCAAGGAACTCATCAAAGCCAGGAAAATGGAGGCGGTGTATAAGTTGCCTGTGTCCTGACTGGCGCGTTGGGCGCGTTCGAGTTTGTCTTTTACAAATCTCTTGTAAAGTGTTGATTCTGAAACACTTTTAAAGAAACCCGCCTGGGCTTTTCCAAATGATTTTGAATCTGGAAACTGCGTTGCAAGGGGTTCTACAAAGCCAAATTTTGCTACGTCGTTTTCCCAGACGCCCTTGCGCTTCCGCTCCTCCACAAATTCCTCCACAAACATCCGTTTTGCATGGAAGGCATAGGGAAGGTGAAATATCATCCGCGACCAGCGTTCGGAAAGCGCCAAAAACTGATCCTCGCGGAACATCCTGGCCGTCACCGCCCGGCGACGGAAATCAGCCAAAGCCTCGGTCATGCGGTTTTGATAACAGAGATTGGAGTATTGTCCGTCAAACACGGGCGTCTCGCAAAACCGCGCGCGACGCGGCTTGTAAAAATCATGTACACTCTCCATCGCTATGCCAAATAGGGGGCGGATGGCCAACATGCGCGGATTGTGTTTCACCAACATCGCCACAGCGCCTGCACCCTGGGTGTATTCGCCCGTGCTTTGCAATTCGTATTTGGCAATATCGCTCGCTACCACGATACCAATGCGACTGCGGTCGGCGGCGACCCAATCGAGGGTATTCTGCAAGGCATCCACAGCAGCGATGCAAGCAAAGGTCATGTCCACCACATCACAATGCCGGAAACAATCAGCCCCAAAACGCGGGGCAAAACGCTGCGCCAGCATCTCCACGGCATAGGTACCAGTGGGTTTGGCCATGTCGAGCGCACTTTCGGTGCCCAGGTAAATCCGTCCGATTTGGCGAGGGTCGAGTCCGTTGCGTTCGATGAGTTCGGCAATCGCTTCAGCAGCCATGGTAGCCGCGTCTTCGTGCGCATCGCAGACGGCCATTTTATGCAATCCGAGTCCTTGAGAGAGTTTTTCGTAGGGGATTTCGCGCTTCTCCGCCAGGGTACGGATGTCGAGGTACAGTTTTGGGGCGTAAAATGCCAGGTCGTCTATGCCGAATGCCATGTTGTGTGGTTGAATGGTTGATTGGTGATTGGTGGATTGGTGGATTGGTGGATTTGGGGATTTGGGGATTTGGGGATTTGGGGATTTGGGGATTTGGGTTGCTCGAACGGATTTTAGGCAAAAAGGTTTGCCGCCAGGGGGTAAAGTGACCTGGGTTGAGTATAAAAATTCAGACTTGTGGTTAGGGAAGAGCGCGGCAAAGGTAGAAATTCCGAACTTTCGCGCCAGAAAATTCCACGCCATGCCCAAGCTCGACGAACAACTCAAAGCCGCCATCGCCCGGATGCCTGTGGCCGAAAAAGACAAAATGCTGCTGCGTTTGGTTGCAAAAGACGAAAAACTGGTGCGCCGGCTCATTTTTGAGCTCATGGAAGGCGGCGAAACCCGCGATGAACGCGCCGCAGCGCTTCGGGAAGAAATCGCCAAGGACCTCGCCGCACAAGCGAGGGATTACCTCACCCCAGGCTATCTTCTACTTTACCTGCGACATTGGAATGCGCGCATCAACGAGCACGTGTTGGCCACCAAGGATAAATCCGGGGAGGTTTCCCTGGTGTTATTCATGCTGGCGGAGGCATTTCGACTACACCACGAGATGCTCCAGAAATTCCCCGAGCGGCGCAGCGACACCTTTGCCCCCTACGTGGTAAAACGGACGGCTACCATTTTGGGTCGGGCTAAAAAACTGCATGAAGACTATTTTATGGAGTTTCGGCGCGATGCACAAGAGTTATTGGAACATATTTGGGCGTTCCGACCCACGGCGGTGTTGGCGGAGGAACAGGGCTTGCCTAGGTATTGGGAGCTGTAATGAAGTGATAGAGTGATGAAGTGATAAAGTGATAAAGTGATGAAGTGATAGAGTGATTGGGTATCACGTCATCACTCTATCACTTCATCACTCCATCACTTCATCAAAACGGGCATCCCTCGCAAGGCGCAATTTTGGGCTTTACTTGTGGTTTTGAGTTGCTGATGCCGCTGGTGCCGATGATGCGGAATTCCGTGCGGCGGTTAAGTTGGTGTTGGGAATCTTCGCAGGTGACGCCGTCCCCACATTTGTTTACCAACTTGGTTTCGCCGTATCCATGCGGGGTGAGGCGCTCGCGGGCGATGCCTTGTTTTACGAGCCATTCCACCACGTTTTCGGCACGACGCTGGGAGAGTTCCAGGTTGTAATTGTTTGAGCCCCTGGAATCGGTGTGGGACGCTATTTCTACCTGAAAATCAGGGTTTTGGCGCAAGGTTTTCAGGAGTTTTTTGAGTTCCGGCATCGAGGTTTCATTGGGCGCGCTGGCGTTCAGGTCATAATACAGATTGACCAAAAAACCCTCCGAACCGCGTTCCCAGGTACTTTCGATTGGCTTGCTGGGCGCACCGTTGTCGAACAATATCCCTTCGCGGACCGATAGTCCATCGCCCAAGTCAAAGGTGGCAGGTGAACCGTCTGGATTCTCATACAATTCGGAAATGTCGTTGTATCGCGGCCCGGTGTTGGCCTGCGCCTTTTCGGGGATATCTACGATGAATCCTTCTGCATCCCGGTAAGGTTCGAGGTTTAGGTTTACCTTAAAAACAGGGTTTTGGGTCATGTTTTTGGTACAAATCCCCTCTGCGACCCCTGCAATGAACCCTTCTTGCACCGCACGGAGGGTGTAGCAACAGTTTTTATCCAATTTGAACTTGAACCGCCCATCGGGACCAGTCACGAATGGTTCTGGAGCAATTTTGCCACAATCGTTGGTCAGGATAAGCTTCGCTTCGTTGGCCGGAAAGCCATCGCGCATATCAAAGACCATTCCCTGCACGCTGAAGTTTCCGACCTTGTTTAAGCCGATTTCGATGCGCGTGATTTGGCCGTGTGCGGCAGCTTCATTGCCGGTACATGCTGTTTTAACCGACGCCTCGTAGCCTTTTTTCGCGGTTGAAAAATCGGCGCACTCGGCATGGCGCATATCGAACGCCACTATTCCGTCCGAACTGGTGGTGAGGGTCAGGCTTGTGAGCGAATTCAGAACCGCTGCGCCACTGATGGGTTTAAGTGTTTGATTGTCAAAAACATAGATTTCAACGGGTGCCGCATTTTTCGAAAACGCATAGATGTCGTCGCGCCCGGAGCCCCCATCCCGGTCGGAGGTGAAAAAGCCCCAAGACAGGTCGCCGCCAAAACAAACCCCAAAATCATCGCGGGTGGAATTGAGCGGGGCACCGAGGTTGATGGGCAGGTTCCAATCTTTTTCGCCTTTAGGTGTGCTGTAAAAAAGATCAAGTCCACCCAAGCCAAGGTGGCCGTTGGAGGCGAAATAAAGTCTGCCATTCGGGTCGATGAATGGAAAAATCTCGTTGCCCTCCGTATTTACGGTTGGGCCGAGGTTGATGGCTGCACCCCAGGTGCCATTGTTTAACTCACTGTAATACAATTCCAT
>JALHPW010000177.1 GCA_022842255.1 Saprospiraceae bacterium
CCCTGGCGACATGACCGCGGAAAATGCTTCTGATGAGGAGGTTTTTCTGGCCACTTATGGTATGGTAGCCGTTGAAATCGAAGGCGCCAGTGGGCAAAAACTCAAAATCGCCAGCGGCAAGGAAGTCGAACTTCGTATGCCCATCCTGGCCAGCCAATCGGCTTCCGCACCCAACGAAATTCCACTCTGGTATTACGACCTGGAAGAAGGACACTGGCATGAAGAAGGTACCGCCCAGAAAGTCGGCAACGAGTACGTGGGCAAAGTCAAACACTTCTCTTTCTGGAACTGTGACGCACCATTTCCACTCACCCAACTGCACGGAACCATTTATTTGGACAATGCCTACCAGCCGCTCGCCAATGCCGTGATTAGGATTACCATGCTCTCCACCGGCGCATCTTCCTTTGGTTACACGGATGGTGATGGCAAGTTCGGGGGTTGTGTCCCCATAGATGAAGCCCTCATCCTTGAAGTAATGGAACCGTTGGATTGTGGAAGCCAGGTCTTGTACACGCAAAACATTGGTCCGTTCGCGGGGGAGACCACCTTGCCAGCCATCACGCTTTCTGCATCGCAGGTACCGATACTCAAAGTGAGCGGGCAATTGCTGGATTGTGCGGGTCAGCCGGTGACAAACGGCTATGCAAGAATAGATTTGGCGGATTCAAAATACTTTCTGCACGCAGATGCCAATGGGCAATTTGACTTCGCCATCGTTGGTTGTGGCGCTACCGCCCTAACGGGGGAAGCCACCGGGTACGATTTGACCAATTTGTTGGAAAGCACACCCATGCCATTCTCCTCGCCCCCAAATACCATCAACCTGGGCAATATAACGGTTTGTACCGCGCTCACGGAATACATCCAATACACCCTTGATGGTCAGACATTTACGAAAATTGCACCTTGGGGTGGATTGGATGTGAACACAACTTTCATTGCATCGCAAGACAGTACTCAAAATCAGGCCTATATCCAATTCCAATTTGAGAATAGTGGCCAAACAGGTTCCTTCGCGGTGCGTTCCATGCAAGTAAATCAAATTTTCTATGATATATCTTCTGGGAATGTGCTCACGACCAATGTGACCACTTATGGAAATATTGGAGACCTGATTACGGGCAGCTTTAGTGGCACGTTCCAGGAATTCAGCAACGGTGCTTCCCACACCATCAACTGTAATTATCGGGTAATCCGAGAGTGGTGAGGTAATTGAACCACAAAAGCCACAAAAGGACACAAAAGTTGGGCGACTCGCTTTTGTGGCCTTTTGTGGCTTTTGTGGTTCATTAACCCCTAAAATTCAAACTTTTTTCCGTTAGCCAGAGAATTCAGGATTAAAAAGCCCCGTTGAAGGATTGTTGACGAGGATGCCCCCAACAGAAAAAAGTCGTCTGGTGAACGCTGGAAATGGGTTTCTTTGTTCAAAAATACATTCATGAATCTAAGGAACTTGTTTTTTTGCTTTTCAATTTTCCTTGTTGGCTGTGGCCCCCCTACCCCTTCCACTCAAAAACTTGAACTCCCGAATCGGTCCTCCTTTCGAGCTGACAGCATAGCCAACTCGTCCCGGTGGAGAGATACCCAAGATAGCCTTTGGCTGAAAAAATTAGAAGCCGAAGCATTTAAAAAAATCTACACTTTCAAATCCAGCGATACGGCGTGGTTCAAGTGCGATTCCTTCCATTTTGAAAAAGGAAATTTAGTTCATCCCGACCTGATACACCTCTTGATTTATATCCGCAATCGCGATGGCTATTTAGGTGAATACAGTGTGTGGGAACTAAAGGGCAATTATTGGGCAGAACTGCTCAATGTGGACTCCGGCAATTCGAGCCAAGGCGTTCTTTTCAAAGATGTAAACGGAGATCATTACAAGGATTTTTTGATGGAATATTACGCAACAGCGGGCTCTGGAGAAAAAAATCACGATGAGGTCTACCTCTACAACCCACGCAGCCATGCGTTTGATTATGTGGGTGGACTGGGTATGAATCCACATTTTTATCCAGAAAAAGGAATCGTCACCTACCATTACAACCCCGCCATTGATTGCCTGAACGGGGAAAAACTGGAGTTGCTGGAAGTAGTGGAAGTACAGGTGCCCGGAACAACTTACTTAGCCAACACCAACTGACCCAAATGGTACGCTACGTGACCAGTACGGTTCAGCAAAACACTTAGTTTATTACGTGTCGGGGTGGCAGCAAAATCCTCACCCGTCATGGCCGTATGCCTCGAAAACCAGTCTTCCTTGGTCATTTGCTTGAAAAGGGCGCTCTCCAGTGCCAAAAGGAAACATGAGTCATCCCTAATTTTAGGAAAATTTGAAAAAAACAGCAAAAGAGGAGAACCGGAAAATATAAAACCGCAAAATCAAGAAGCCCGCTATCGAAAGAGCCTTAAATTCTTGCCCAATTCGCGATCCAAACGCGTGGTTTTACATTTTCCTGTTCTCCGGTTTTGCTGTTTTCCTGTTTAATTCATCCATTTATAAAATTTGGGATGCCCCATGTTTCCTTTTTAAAACCCAACCCCCGCGCCCCCTTTTGCGTGTAGCAGTAACCATCACAAATTTTTTATACACAAAACTGTTACACCATGCAAAAACTGAAATTATTCTTCCTGCTCGCGCTGTTCCTCGGCGCATTTTTGACGTCCTGCAAAAAAGACGAAGACGTCAAAGATCAGACTAACCAAATCGAATACACCCTGGACGGGGAATTCTTTGCACACAACTGGACGACAGGAGGAATAAATGTGGACAGCGTGCCCGGAGGAACCTATTCGACCAGCATCTGGGGCGCTTCCACGGATCAGCATCAAGTCATTTCGCTGTATTTCATCAGCGAGAATCAAAACGGCACTTACCCAATCGAGGGTATGTACCTTAAAGAGTATGAACTCGATATGACCCAAAGTAATCTGTCAGTCACGGTAAGCAGTACAGGTCAGGTCGGAGATTTGTTGAGTGGTACCTTCAGCGGTACGGCTGTGGCACTTGACGGTTCGTCGCATACAATCAGCGGCAGTTACAACGTCGTTCGAACGGAGTGACCCGGTGCGTTTTTGATATTCGCCCTGCAAACCGGGTTTACAGGGCGAATATTTTGTTGTTCACTTAGCCAACACCAACTGGCCCAGATGGTACGCTACGTGACCGGTACGGTTCAACAAAACACTCAGTTTATTGCGTGTCGGGGTGGCAGCAAAATCCTCATCCGTCATGGCCGTATGCCTCGAAAACCAGTCTTCCGGGGTCATTTGCTTAAAAAGTGCGCTCAGTTGCGCATTGGATTTTTTCCAGTCGCCCCTCAATGTAGAGGCATCCGGCATATCCAATCCTGACTTGTCGGGATTTTTGATAAATGCTTCATCCAGGTGCGCGTACGAGCGTTCGCCAGCGCCAAAAAGGCCAATCATGCCATCATTCACCGCAATTAAATGCCCCAGCAGGTAAAGGAGGCTGTTTTTGCCCGGAGCGATTTCCTTCTGGAGGTCTGCATCACTTTGAGCATCCAAAAATTTCTCGGTCCTGCTAATTTGCATGTCCCAGGCATTGAGGGCCATTTGTATGAAAATGTGTTGCTGATCCATGTGTGATTCTGTTTGTGAAGTTAAAACGGGCTACGTAACATCGCTTTGGGCACTCGGTTCAAACACTATTGATCACCAAAATAGTCGCTATCTACACGCTTTATTTCGTAAATATTTGAAACTGAAACGCCCACATTGTAGTCAATCATTAAGTCGGCCAATTCATTGCCATCGATCAACACAATTTTCATGTCGCTTTTTGATTCTGATTCGCGAACTCCTCTTGCAAAACTAGAAGTAGTAATAAATACACCTTTTTTTGCTCCTTTCCGGGCAAGAGCTCCGATAAACTTATCTATCTCTGGTCGACTTACAATTTTGTCTGTATTCCAACATTTAGCTTGAATGTAAATCATATCTAGCCCAAGCTTATCTTCCTGTATAATGCCATCAATACCTCCATCGCCTGATTTTCCAAGGTGTTTTCCTGCCTCTTTCCGATTACCGCCATAACCCATCTTGACCAATAAGTCTATAACTAGATATTCAAATTGAATAGGTGTAGTGGAAAAATTAATCACTCTTTCTAGTAGGTCAGATGCCAGTGCCCTACGGATGTCCGAATAGCCTTTTGCCATCACCTCTTCTGGAGTGGCGTTATCTTCCACGATTTCAGGTCTTGCAGGTTTTTCATTTTCTGATTTTGAAGCGGTTACAAATTCAAGATAACCAGGGTATTGCTTCAAAAAGGCCACCCCAATTTTCGGTGGGTTTTTGGTCAAAACTTGTTTGCCTAAATCCGTAATCTGAAAGAATGCTCGTCGTGGAAAATCAAAAAGCCCGGCCTTTTTCATGTGAAACTTTGCCCATGCTATTCGATTATCAAAACTGCTTTGTTTGCCGCTTGGCAACATTTCCTCGAGCTCATTTTGCGTAAGTTTGAACTCCTTGGCTAAAATAGAAATAGCTTCCGCTTGCGTGTGCTCCTTCCCGTCAGCCGCAAATTTTAAAAGTGGCAGCATCAGGGTTTGGAAATCAGGTATGGGCATGGAGTCTTGAGTTTAAATGAAAACAGTCGAGCAACCAACGAGGCTGCCCGACTGCGAATGTATTTTAATCTTCAGAATCTAACCCCTAAAAATCAAACTTAATCCCCTGCGCCAAAGGCAATGCCTCGGAATAGTTGATGGTGTTTGTCTGACGGCGCATGTAGGCTTTCCAGGCATCGGAGCCGGATTCGCGGCCACCGCCGGTTTCTTTTTCGCCGCCAAATGCCCCGCCGATTTCAGCACCTGAAGTGCCGATGTTCACGTTGGCAATGCCACAATCCGAACCGTTCACCGAAAGGAAACGCTCGGCCTCACGCAGGTTGGTGGTCATGATGGCCGACGAAAGTCCTTGTGGCACAGCGTTTTGCAGTGCAATGGCCTCCTCGATGGTTTTATATTTAATCAAATACAAAATCGGGGCAAAGGTCTCGTGTTGCACAATGTCCCAGTGGTTTTCCACTTCGGCGATGCAAGGTTTCACATAGCAACCGCTTTCGTAGCCGGGACCCGTGAGTACACCGCCTTCTACCACGAACTTGCCTTTGTGCTTTTTGATCTCGCCGATAGAGTGGAGATAGTTTTCCACCGCGTGTTTGTCGATCAGTGGTCCGACGTGGTTGTTCGGATCGAGCGGATCGCCGATGCGCAATTGTGGGTATGCTTTGGCGAGTGTGGTTTTCACCTGCTCGTACACACTTTCATGGATGATGAGTCGGCGGGTGCTGGTACAACGTTGTCCGGCCGTGCCGACCGCGCCAAACACCGCACCCGTCAGCACCATTTTCATATCGGCCGATGGTGTGATGATGATGGCGTTGTTGCCACCCAATTCGAGGATACTGCGACCAAAACGTCCAGCCACCGTCTGGCCCACGATGCGGCCCATACGAGTGCTACCGGTGGCGCTCAGCAGTGGCACCCGGTGGTCTTTGGTCAAGTACTCACCAACTTTGTAGTCGCCGTTGATGATACAGCTGATGCCCTCTGGCAAATCGTTGGCTTTCAATACCTTTTGGAAAAGGTTCTGACAAGCTACGGCACAAAGCGGCGTTTTTTCGGAGGCTTTCCAGATGCAAACATCGCCACAAACCCAGGCGAGGCAGGCATTCCAGGACCAAACGGCTACCGGGAAATTGAAGGCCGAAATAATGCCCACAATACCCAGCGGATGATACTGCTCGTACATCCGGTGGCCAGGGCGTTCGGAGTGCATGGTAAGGCCATAGAGCTGGCGGGAAAGACCCACCGCAAAATCACAGATGTCGATCATTTCCTGCACCTCACCCCAGCCTTCCTGGAGGCTTTTACCCATCTCGTAGGAGACCAATCGGCCGAGTGGGTCCTTGTAGTGGCGCAATACATCGCCAAATTGGCGCACGATTTCGCCGCGTTTGGGGGCGGGCATGTCGCGCCAGATTTTGAAAGCCTGTTCGGCGGATTGTACCACCTGATCGTACTGCTCGCGGGTGGTAACACTCACAAAACCAATCGATTGGCCATCCACAGGAGAGATGGATTCCAGGTATCGACGGCTGCCAGAAATGTCGTTTTGCCCCGTGGACGCACCTTGGTTACGGGTGCGGAGGCCGAGTTTTTTTAAAAATTCTTTTGGTTGCATTTTTATAAGGACGGTTGACGGTATTCGGTTAACGGTGGACGGTTGAAGATAGCCGGTTATTGCAGTATTGAATAGGACAAAACCCCCCTCCACCGTTAACCGAATACCGTCAACCGTCTTTTAGTTTGCATAATCACTCAAAAACTTAAGCCGCATGAGTTGAATTTCTTCCCATGTGATCTCATCGTCTTTGAGCGCTGCAAAAGCCTCATCGATGGAATCTGTATCAGCTTCTTTGAAATACTCGATTACGGTTTCGCGCACGTACTCGTCCACCACTTTGTTGAGGTAGTAATCGAGCCGGAGTTTGGTGCCAGATTGAACGATGCCATCCAGCTCTTCCAACAATTCGGGCATACTCAAATCGCTGGTTTTGGCAATTTCATCGAGGCCGATTTTGCGGTCGATGGCCATGATCAGACTGACCTTCGATTTGGACTTGTTGGCCACCGTTTTAATGGTGATGTCCATCGGGCGTTCAATCTCGTTTTCCTCGCAATACTTTTTGATGGCCGTCACAAAAGGTTCGGCGTATTTCTGCGCCTTCCCCTGCGATACCCCTACGATTTTCGACATATCGTCCATCGAAATCGGGTAGTTCGTGGCCATTTCCTCCAAAGAAGGGTCTTGGAAGATGACGTAAGGCGGCAGGTTGTGTTTTTTGGCGATTTGACGGCGCAGGTCTTTGAGGATATTCATCAAAGGCTCGTCTAGCACTGCAGTGCCGCCTTTTTCGTCATCAATATCGTATTCGCCGTCTTCGTAGTCGTGGTTGATGGTAATGTGAAGCGGCTTTGGGTCTTTCAAATATTCGCGTCCAGCCGGGGAGACTTTCAGGATACCAAACTGTTCTATCTCCTTGTAGATCAAGTTGTTGATCATCGCGTGGCGGAAAATAGAACTCCAGAAGTTTTCATCCCGGTTATCGCCCACCCCAAAGTTTTCCAGTTCTGTGAACCGGTAGTCCTTCATTTCCTTGGTTTCACGCCCCATCACGAAATCCATGATGGTCTTCATCAAGTAGTTTTCGTTCAAATCGAGGATGGATTGTACCACAGCCACCACCTCGTCTTTCACCTCCATTTTCTCTTTCGGGTTCTTGCAGTTGTCGCACATCTTGTGGCAGTTCTCCTCTTCAAACTCTTCGCCAAAATAGTGCAACAGGAACCGGCGACGGCAAGCGGCGGTTTCGGCATAGGCCACTACCTCTTGCATCAATTGAGCGCCCATTTCGCGTTCTGCCACGGGTTTGTCGCGCAGGAATTTTTCGAGGCGCAGGATGTCCTTGTAGTTGTAAAACGCGATACACTTGCCCCCAAGACCGTCGCGACCGGCACGACCGGTTTCCTGGTAGTAGTTTTCGATGGATTTCGGCATGTCGTAGTGCATCACAAAACGCACGTCGGGCTTGTCGATACCCATGCCAAAAGCGATGGTAGCGCAGATCACGTCGATGTCTTCCATCAGGAATTCATCTTGCGTTTTGGCGCGGAGTTTGGGGTCGAGTCCCGCATGGTAAGGGGCCGCCTTGATGTCGTTCACGCAAAGCATCTCGGCAATGTCCTCGGCCGTTTTGCGGTTTTGGACGTAAATGATGCCGGATTGATGGTGAAATTCCTCCTTTATGACCTGGATGATTTGTTTGATCGTGCTTTCTTTCTTGATTTTCGGACGAATCTCGTAGAACAGGTTGTCGCGGTTGAAGGAAGACACAAAGGTGCTGTCTTCCGTCATATCCAGGTTTTTCAGGATATCCAACTGTACCTTGGGCGTTGCAGTGGCGGTAAGCGCCATAATGGGCACATCGCGGGCCACAGCATCGAGCATCACCCGGATTCGACGGTATTCCGGACGGAAATCGTGTCCCCATTCCGAGATACAGTGCGCCTCATCCACGGCCACGAACGAGATTTCGGAGTTTTGGAAAAACTCGATGTTCTCCTCCTTGGTCAGGGTTTCAGGGGCTACATACAGGATTTTTGTACGGCCATCCGTGATGTCCTGCTTCACCTTTTTCATTTGTGCTTTGGTGAGCGAGGAGTTGAGGAAGTGGGCTACCTCATCTTCATCGGAATAGCCACGGATGCTATCCACCTGATTTTTCATCAAGGCGATGAGTGGGCTGATGACAATAGCCGTGCCCGGCAACATCAGGGCTGGCAGTTGGTAGCAAAGGCTCTTGCCACCGCCCGTGGGCATGATGACAAAAGTATCCTTACCGTCGAGAAGGCTTTGGATAATGGCGGCCTGGTCGGCTTTGAAGGCATCAAAACCAAAATACTTTTGAAGGCTCTCGATTAGCGCGTCGTGACCGGTGGCAATTGCAGACATCTTCTTAATGCGTTGGATAATATCGAATTTTAATCGGGCGAACCCGACTTTTGGCCCTGAAATAATCATTCAGCAGGGAGTGTAATACTTTTGAGCCAGTACCCCCTTCCGAAAAAGCCGCCAAAGATATAAAAACCAACATCAGAAAACCCACAAATTTTTGACTGTTTTTTTTAAACAAAAATCAAATGGTAAATTAATTAATT
>JALHPW010000178.1 GCA_022842255.1 Saprospiraceae bacterium
GATCACGGAGGTGGGTGAACCCTTGAGCGGTCGTTTGTTTATCCTGGATACCTTGAGTTTCCAAACCCGCAGTTTCAACATCAAGCGTCGTGATGACAATCCGCTCAATGGGGAAAACCCAATCATCACACAACTCATTGATTATGAGGCTTTTTGTGGATTAAAGCCGACAACAACCAAAAAGCCTGTCAAACAAATTACGGTTCAGGAGTTTCGCGATTGGCAAGGTCTTGGCGAAAAATTCCAACTCATTGACGTGCGCGAGCCACACGAATACGAGGCTTCCAATTTGGGGGCGGAGTTGATTCCACTTGCTACGGTTGTGGCCAATGCGGCACGTTTTTCAAGGGAGATAAAAGTGGTGGTACATTGCCGCTCAGGCGTTCGCAGCGTCCAGGCCATCCGGGAGTTGGAGGCTACATTTGGCTTTGAAAACCTCTATAATTTGGAAGGGGGAATCCTTGCCTATCAGGAATTTAGCCCGCCCGAAGCGATAGAATAGCATCTCTAATCACCATTTTCAGTATTGCCAGTTTTTTCCCTGAAAATCTTGTCAAAACCGGGGCATTCCGTCTTCATCCATCGGTCCCAGAACGTGAAATACAAACCATAGTTGAATTGAAATCGCTTGTGGTGCAAATCATGATGGGTAGCGCCAATGAGCCATTTGCCCAGCCAATGCCGTTCAAAATTTTTGGGGAAAACCTCTATCCCACAATGGTTTATAGTACCAGAAAGCGTCATCAGGAGCAAAAGAAAGAACAACACGAAAAGGTGCAGGGGCAACACTAACATTAACAAGGGAATAAACAAGGCCTGCAAACCCGCCTCTAAAGGATGGAAAGAAAATGCGCTCATCGAGGTGGTGTGGATGCTCTCATGATGCCATTGATGCAAAAGCCGGTAAATTTTGGGAAGGTGCATCCAGCGGTGCAACCAGTAATAGTACGTTTCGTGCAGCACGATGGCAATCAGGAAACTCAGGGGGTGGTAGAGCATCGGGTAATCACTCCAGCGTAGGTATATTTTGGTGTACCCAGCCTGCCATAACACGATAATAAACCCAAAAAACACGGCAAAAATCAGGGAAGCAAGCGCCGAACGCCATATTTCCCGCCATATTTGAGCCCGTGTTTGTGGCACATGGTTAAGCACCCGGTTTTGAAAAAATTTGCGAAACCAGACAAAACCCGCGTAATGGAATACCGCTGAAAAAAGCAGGTAGCGGACGAAGGTGAACGTAAACGTGATTGCGACAAACAAGAAAAACCAGCGGGGCTGATGGTAAGGCGCGTTCAAAAGGCTATCTATCATGGGCATGGGACTGGGTGGTTGCTGGATTGCACCTCAGTAGAAGCACGTTCACGAAACATTGTCCCAAAGATTGAACAAGCCTCTGACCCACCTGTTGAAACGAGTCCTGTGAATTTTAGTTTTAAAAAGCCCCAATTGCCTATTCAGAATTCAATCAATAATAATATCCAGGAAAGCTCTTTTCCGTTCAAATACCCGACCTTTAGCGAATGATGAAGTTCGAATCGCCCGCTGCCCTGCCTTTCCATACGTACAATAGCCTGTTCCTCAGTCTTCCTTTTGATGAAATTGAGGAGACTGGCACACGTCTGGCCCTGTTTGCCCAGCATTGCGAACATGGTTTTAAAAAAGGCAAAAGCCCGGAGGACATTGTAAAGTCCTTCTGGAAGGAATACGTGGCCGAGGCCGACGAACTGGCGCAGCATCGCCTCTTGCGTTATTTCATTCAATACATTGAACGTCAAGTAGTTTTGTTCGATTCGGTAGAAGATTCGCTCTTCGAACAAACGCACGAAATGAACGGGCCTGGCTCCATCAAATACCTGCTCCACCACTTCGAATCAGTGGTAGACCGCGCCGAACTGTTGGAAAAAATCCGAACCTTCAGCTTGCGGCTTGTGCTGACTGCCCACCCCACGCAATTTTATCCCGGCAAGGTGTTGGGCATCATCAACGACCTGGGTAAAGAAATCAAAGACCATCAGTTGGAAAACATCCGATTGCTGCTCATGCAACTGGGCCGGACCACACTGGTTAACCAAGAAAAACCCACCCCGTATGAAGAAGCCGTCAGCCTAGGCTGGTACATGGAGCACGTCTTTTTCCATGCACTTCCGGATGTGTTGTACCGGATGTTGGTTGAGTTGGACCAGGACATCGCCACGTTTGAAAACCCGCGCTTGTTGGCCCTTGGTTTTGGCCGGGCGGCGACCGCGATGGCAACCCGTTTGTGACCGCCGATACGACCCGGCTGGTGGCCGACCGTTTGCGCGACGCTGTTTTGCGGGGGTATTACCGCGATATCAAACAACTGAAACGCCGCCTGAGCTTCCGAGGGGTGGAAGAAATCATCGCCCGGGCTGAGGAAAAAATCTACAACACACTGTACAGTCCTGATAAAAAGGAAAGTTACGTCCGCTGCCAAGATTTGCTGGATGAATTGATAGAAGCCCGGTCCATCCTGGTTTCCAAACATCAGGCGCTTTTCAAGGAACAACTAGACCGTTTTATCTTGAAAATCAGGGTATTCGGGTTTCACTTTGCAAGTCTCGACATTCGGCAGGAAAGCCGCAAACACGGCGAGGTTTGGCAAACGATTTTGCAAAACAGAAAAGAAAAACACAGTGGATACAACGCCGAGGAGTTTCTGCAAGGTGATGAAAACACCCAAATCAATCGGCTCCTAGGCGCCACCAACCCGCTGGACGAAAATGATTTCTCCGACCCGTTTGTCAAAGAAACCATCCGTTCCTTTGCGGTAATCCAGGAAATTCAAGAAAAAAACGGCGAACTCGGCTGCCATCGCTACATCATTTCCAACTGCAACAGCGCCCTGAACGTGGCCGAAGCGCTGGCCCTGGCCAAACTGAGTTGGCACCACGAGGACCATGCCTCTTTACATGGGGCAGACCCTATCCCGCTCGACATCGTACCACTGTTTGAAACCATTGAAGACCTTGCGCATTGCGGGGAAATCATGCGCCAACTCTACACCAATACCCATTACGCCGCCCACCTCGCCAGTCGAAACCAGACGCAGCACATCATGCTGGGCTTTTCCGATGGCACCAAAGACGGCGGTTATCTGCGCGCCAACTGGAGCATTTACCGCGCCAAGGAGGAACTCACCCGAGTGAGTCGGAGTCATGGCATTTCGGTCATCTTCTTTGATGGTCGTGGCGGACCTCCCGGGCGAGGCGGCGGCAACAACGCCAGCTATTATGCGGCGCAGGGCCAAGACATTGAAAATCAAGCCATTCACGTCACCATTCAAGGGCAAACCGTGAGCAGCACGTATGGAACCTTGCCCGCTGCTACGTTTAATATTGAGCGCTTGCTCAGTGCTGGCTTAGAGAATCACCTCAACCGCAGCCAAAGCCCCTTGATGAGCCAAGAGGATCGGTTGTTGCTCGACGAACTCGCGGAGTCTGCCTTAGAAGCCTACCTAAAACTGAAAAATCACCGCGATTTTGTGCCGTATTTGGAAAAAATGACGCCCTTGCAATGGTATGGGGACAGTAACATCGCCAGTCGGCCGACCAAACGAAACACTGGTGGAGGGCTCAAATTTGAAGACCTCCGGGCTATCCCATTTGTGGGCGCCTGGGCACAGATGAAGCAAAACGTGCCGGGTTATTACGGGCTTGGCAGTGCGATGGAGGCTTTTTTGAAAACCCGTGGCAATGAAATGCGCCGACTCTATCAGCACTCCCTGTTTTTTCGCACCCTGCTCGAAAACTCGATGCAATCGCTTTCCAAATCCAATTTTGACGTGACGCGATATATCGGAGAGCACCCACAGTTTGGGGAATTTTGGCATCTTTTATACGATGAATATCAACGCACATTGGCCTGCTTGAAGGCAATTTCGGGGGAAGATGTGCTGCTTGCGGAGAACATTGCCTCGAAAAACAGCATACGTCTACGGGAAGACATCGTACTGCCCCTCATCACCATTCAGCAGTTTGCCTTGCAGCAATTGCAGGCCGATAACCTGAGCCCTGAGGCGCACCAAATGTACCGAAAACTGGTGATGCGGGCAATGTTCGGGATTATCAATGCCGCGCGAAACGCAGCCTGAGGTTTAAGTTATAATCAACGCAAAGTGATTTTGGAATCAAGCAATTGCATCACTCAAATCATCAAAATCACTTTAATCACAGTATAGCTTATCTATAGCCAACACCAAGTGGTTTTGAACAAGTATGCTTTTCAATCATTTTGGAATCAAGCAATTGCATCATTCAAATCATCAAAATCACATTAATCATAGTATAAACTGCTTAGGCTTCTGCCTTTGGGCGGCCATTTCGACTAGTTCGTTTAAACGTTTTTGTCTGGTTTCTGGCCGCTTGGCGGCTGCGAGCCAATGCAGCATAATTTTTCTGGCCGATTTGCTTAGGCCTAAAAAGTAATCCGCCGCAACAGTATTTGCCTGAAAAGCCGCTTCTAAATCGCCGGGGATTGTCAATGCTTCTATCTCATCAAGGCTGGCCCAGGAGCCATTTTGTTTGGCCTTTTCAATGCATTCGTAACCAGCTTCGGTCATAAGACCTGCTTCGATCAATTGCTCGATTTTTGCCTTGTTCACCTTTGACCATCCACTTTTCGGTTTTCGCTTGCAGAAAAACTGCATAAACCTGTCGTCACCAAGCGATTTACGGGTGCTGTCTATCCAACCGAAACAAAGCGCTTCGTCCACTGCATCGCTGTAGCTTATGGTTGGCACATTGGCCTGTTTCTTATAGTAAATCAGCCAAATGGATTGTTTGGAACGATGGTGTTCTTGCAACCATAGTCGCCAGGCTTCTCGGCTGTTTGGACAAAAGGTTTCTATTGCTTTTTCTTGCATGGTTTTATTATTTCATCCAAACCAAAATAAGACTTGCGATTGAAATCCCCACCAAATGATACGACCCACTAATGATTCCGTAAAGAATGGGGCGAGGGATGTTGGGGTTGATGGCAATATTAACGGTGTTGGCAAATAAATACCCAATACCAATCAAAAATGAAAATTCCAGTGCGCTGCCAACGGAATGAATATCCAGGGCCTTGATTAAAATCGCACTTGCAAGGGTGATTACCAGTAAACAAATTGCGGGCCCAACGATAAAAATGGGTTTGTTTGGTAAGGTTTCATGGTCTCGCCCCAAAGACACTTTGTACTGTTTGCTGAACAGGAAGGTGAACCATAACGCTCCAAGCGAAGAATACGCAACAACGGCAATTAAAACGCCAATCCAATTTAAGTTTGTCAATTGACCAATCATAATGTGCTTTTTTAAAATTTCTGCCACAAAAGTCTAGGCGCCTTGTGACAGCCCTATGTCAGGGGTAAAAAGCATCAATGAAATTTGTCAAAATATTCTTGCAGGGTCATCTTGTGCGGGATAAACTTTTCGGATTGGATTTCCAGTTTATGAATTCGGTCCAGGCGGAAAAACCGAAACGACTTGCGCAGCCGGCACCAAGCTACCAACAACCAATTTTCCTGTGTGCTTAACAATGCGAATGGTTCAATTAGCCTGGTAGTGCTTTCGTTTGCCTCATTGGTGTAATCAATTCTTGTGAGGTAAAAATTGGTCAGCGCGAATTGCAAATCAGATAAATTATTGCTGTTCCTTTCATTGTGAATATTTTGGTCAAATCGGGTTCGTTCGGCAAGCAGGTTTGCCTTTTCTTTCACGCTATGGCCTAAGACCGCTTTGATTTTATCTATCGCTTCTATATAATCTTTGATAAAAGAAGCATCCCTATTTTTCAAAACCAGTTGCTCTGCAAGCACTAATGCGTTGGCTTGATTTTCGGTAAACATGATGGGAGGGAGTCTGTAATGCTCCATCAGCGAGTAACCCTTTCCTTCTTCGGTGATAATTGGAACGCCTGCTTGTTCAAGTGCCCTAATGTCCCTATAAATCGTCCTGATGCTGACTGAAAATTTGGAGGCGAGTTCGCCAGCCGTCCATAAACGTTTGGTCTGCAAGTGAGTCAAAATTGCAGTCAACCTGGAAAGTCGTGTTGTTTCTGTGTCATTCATCGTTTAAACTATCTGAGAAGCCACCTTCCCCATTGCTGCACGTATTTCCTCGGTGCAAAGATTGCCCAGGCTGCCGTCATGGGTATGGTGTAAAGTTTGGGTAGGGTTGAACTCAAAGGTACCTGACTCGATTCGGTTTCCAACTTCCCGATAAGCTTCCCGGAACGACAATCCCTTGTTAACCAATTCATTAACAGCCTCTACAGTGAATAAATAACGATATTTTTCATCCTGCAAAATATCTTTTCGCACCTCGATATATGGCAGCGCGTGGGTCAACATCTCCAAACAACCTTTCAAACTTTCAATGCCCGGGAACAGGATTTCCTTCGTCAGCTGCAGGTCGCGGTGGTATCCGGAAGGCAAATTGGTGAATAAAAGTGCAAGCTCGTTGGGCAAGGCCTGCAGTCGGTTGCAACGGGCACGGGTCAACTCAAAAATATCAGGGTTTTTCTTGTGCGGCATGATGCTGCTGCCCGTGGTGAGCTCAGGCGGGAAACCGATGAAGTCAAAATTCTGGCTCAGGTAAAGACACACATCCATCGAAAAACGCCCGAGTGTGGCAGCGATGTTAGACAATGCCTGCGCAACGATGCGTTCGGTTTTTCCACGACTCATTTGGGCATACACCGCGTTGAAATGCAGGGTATCGAAGCCCAACAATTCGGTTGTCAACCGACGGTCGAGCGGAAACGAAGAACCGTACCTAGCTCCGCTGCCCAAGGGGTTTTTGTTGACCACCCGGTAGGCTGCTACCAAGGTTTCCATATCGTCCACGAGGCTTTCGGCATAGGCCCCGAACCACAGCCCGAAAGAGGAGGGCATGGCGATTTGAAGGTGCGTATACCCTGGGAGCAGGGTTTCGCGGTGTTGTTCGCTGAGCCTAAGCAACAAATCAAACAGCTTGATTGTCAAAGCTTTAACTTCCTGTAGTTCCGCCCTAAGGTAAAGTTTGATGTCCACCGCCACCTGGTCGTTGCGGCTGCGCCCGGCGTGGATTTTTTTGCCTGACTCGCCGATGCGGCGGGTGAGCAGCAGTTCGATTTGTGAATGCACGTCCTCTACTTCTGCCTCGATTTGGAAATCACCAGCACGGATATCCACCAAAATCTGGTTCAGTTCGCGGTGGATTTCCAAGCACTCGGCGGCCGTGAGCAACCCCACTTTTTCAAGCATTTGTGTGTGTGCGAGCGAGCCCAGCACATCGTGTTCCGCTAGCAACAAATCAAACTCACGGTCTCTGCCGACTGTGAACTTTTCGACGAGGGTATGGGTGCTGGTGTTATGTTTGGACCAGAGTTTCATGGGAGAAAGTTTAGGAGATTTACGATAGCCTTGATTTGAAATACAGGACAAAAGCCTTTACTTTGTACCAAAATAGGTTTGGTTATGAATACTGTTTATAATGCCTACGATGAACTTGCAGAGATTCTTTCAATGGCCAATCCAGCTAGAATTTTGCAATTAAAAGCATCCAAAGAGATGCAACAACGGCTTGAGGTTTTAATTGAAAAGTCGAAAGAAAGCCAGCTTTCAAACATCGAAAAAGATGAGTTGGACCATTATATAGTATTGGAACGCCTCATCCGTCTTGCTAAAATTCGTACTCGCGCCCAACAACGTGCATGAGCATCATCCTGAGAGCATTATCGAACGCCGAGAGTTGATTCGTTTTGGATTATTTTGAATACCCCTCCAAAAGCGAAATATAACCAGCAATCCCCGCTTCAATTTCTTTCAAGAAGATATACTCGTCGGCGGTATGGCTCCGCGCGCTGTCGCCGGGGCCCATTTTCAAGGCAGGAAACGGCATCAGCGCTTTGTCGGATGTGGTGGGCGAACCATACGCCGAACGCCCCATTGCAAGGCCCGATTGCACCAATGGATGCTCAGGTGGAATGATAGACGAACGCATCCGCAAACTACGCGGTTCGACGCTGCAACGCACATGGGTCCGAATCACTTCCAAAACCTGCTCGAACGTGTAGCACTCGTTCACCCGGACATCTACCGTGAAGCGGCATTCATCAGGCACCACGTTGTGTTGTGTGCCCGCTTGTAGGATGGTGACCGACATTTTCACAGGCCCCAAAAACTCCGAAACCATGGGGAATCTGTGGGTTCTGAACCATTCAATATCCGCCAGCGCATTGTAAATCGCATTTTCCCCTTCCTCACGGGCCGCATGCCCAGAGCGTCCGGTGGCCACACAATCCAGCACCATCAGGCCTTTTTCAGCAATGGCCAGTTGCATCTGGGTAGGTTCACCGACAATGGCGCAATCAATTTTGCCCAGTGCTGGAAGCACGAGTTCCACGCCATTTTTACCTGAGTTTTCTTCCTCCGCAGTGGCGGCGTACACCAGGTTGAACGGCAAATTCTCCTGCTCATAAAAATGTAAAAACGCCGCCATCAAACAGACCAAGGCCCCGCCTGCATCATTGCTTCCCAGGCCGAACAAGCGCCCGTCCACAATATCGGGGGAGAATGGGTCGCGGGTATAGCCCTTATTTGGTTTGACGGTGTCGTGGTGCGAATTCAGCAGGATGCTTGGTTTGGCAGGGTCAAAATGCAAGTTTCGCGCCCATACATTGTGTTTCAAACGCATGGTTTGCACACCATACCCTTGTAAAAAGGCCTCCAAAATGGTCGCAGTCCCATCCTCATCC
>JALHPW010000179.1 GCA_022842255.1 Saprospiraceae bacterium
GCCAGATTGTGGTCCGGAACAACCTTCAACGCAAGTCGGTGCGGGCACACTCCAACAACGTGGGGCTCGACAACCTGCGCCAGCGTTACGATTTATTGGGTGTTCAAGGCTTTGATGTCAACAACGATGGCGAGTTTTTTACGGTTACCCTGCCTTTGATTGAGGTGTAGTTTTATGCAATTCATGTCGCTATTTTGGCAGTTCGGTACATGCAAGCAACCGTAGAGTTCAAAGAATACCCATTTTTGTACCCGCATATAGCCAATTAAAAGTGTTTTTGAGGATTGATTTTATAATCAATTAAAAATCAGGTTGTTTTAATCATTCAAATCATCAAAATCACTTTAATCATAGTACAACATCCGATACCAACATCACCCTTTTCACACCTAAATTGTATGCAGGTTTTTATTGTAGAAGACGAACCCCTGGCGGTCAAAAAACTCGTCCGATTGCTCGAAGAAATCGCGTTCGACGTCAAAGTGGTCGGCACGGCAGGCAGTATCCGCGCCTCGGTGGAATGGCTCGAGGCCAATCCCGCGCCCGATTTGATTTTCCTGGACATTGAGCTTTCCGACGGACAAAGTTTTGAGATTTTCCAGCGCACGCGGGTGAAAAGCCCGGTCATTTTTGTCACCTCCTACGACGAGTTTGCGCTTCAGGCATTCAAGGTCAACAGCGTGGATTACCTGCTCAAACCCGTTCAAAAAGAGGATTTGGCCAATGCCATTGCCAAATACCGTGACCTGAAATCGCAATACAGCCGGGATGTCAGCCCGATTACGGCGAGCATTGAGAGTTTGTTGTTGTCGCTAGTGGGTGGGGGCGCTGAGCCTGCCGCTGCCGTGGGTGACGGACCCGCCTTTGCCAAGGCTACGGCGGGTAAAGAATACCGCACCCGTTTTTTGGTCAAACACTTGCAGAAATATGTGACCGTGGAGGTAGCCGACATTGCCTATTTCTGGTCGGAAGGCCGAATCAATTTTTTCAAGACCCGCGCCGGACAAAAACACCTGGTGGAATACACGATGGAGGAAATTGAGTCCATGCTTGATCCGAAGGATTGGTTCCGCGTGAGTCGGCAGTTTATCGTAAGCGTGCCTTCCGTAGCCGAAATCCATCCGTATTTCAACAACCGGCTTATCCTGCACCTCAGTCCAAAAGAACCCGAAGAAGTGACGGTGAGCCGGGAGCGGGTGAGCGATTTTAAGGTTTGGTTGGGGAAATGAGGGGTTTTCCCAACTTCCTCAAATACCGGAAATGCGAGCCTATCGCCCGAAAAAGTGTGGTTTCGTGGTAGGGATACTGGTATTCATCGGCGGTTTGGCGGATGATTTTGGAGATGTCGGCGTCGCAGCCGTCCACATTCGGGAAAAGGTGGTGACTATCGATGTGCCGAATCCGCCACAGATAGGCATTTACCCCCTGCAAATTAAAACTCAAAAAGTACAGCTAGGCATTCCAACGCGCATCGCGGAAAATGGAATGGTGGGCAGCATCGTGCGACAGGTTGAAAGCCATCAAAATACCCGAAGAGCCCGGGTCGTGTAGATGTTTGCACTTCGTTACGGCAGGACAAGCACGGTACACAACACGCATCTTTTAAGCCCCCCAACCCGCCACCCGCCACCAACCGTCTGCTGAAAAAACAATAGATATGAAACACTTTCTCCACACCCTACTCGTCCTTTCCCTATTCCAAATGACCGCCTGCGAGCGAAAAGATGGCAAATGCGACCCACCGCCTCCTTGCATCGAAGCCAAAATTGAGGCCTTCAAACTACAACCCCATGCCCAGGCCATCATCAAGATTACCCGACCCAACGATACGTTGTACTGGTTTGTGGACTCTATTGTAGATGCTGGAGAGGAGGTGCTGGATGAAAACTGCGACCAGGTCTGCGTAGCAGATTGTGAGTGCGATGGCGGCACGATCGTGTTCTGCGATGAGAGCCATTTTGGGTTTCCTATGGAGACTATTTGGGAGCAGTGAGCCCTCCTCCCCCAAAAAAAATTTGCAACAATACTTCCAAGCCCCTTACCTTTGTTGCGCAATCAACAGCATGGAATACGAAAAGACTTTGGGCCGACAAAACGGGGTTTTATACTACCTGCTCTCCAGGCGGCTTAACAGCTTGCTTGCCGAGGCGGGTGCAGGTATCACGGTCGACCAGTTTCGCCTGCTTACCATGTTGTGGAAGGAAGATGGCATCACCCAACAACAACTTGCGGCCCAAATTGGCAGAGACCGCGCCAGCGTTACCAGAATGACCGATATCCTGGAAGAACAAGGCATCATGACGCGTATTCCCGATAAAACCGACCGCAGGGTCAACCTGCTTTACCTGACCAAAAAGGGCCGTGAGATAGAACCGCTCGCCGCCGCCGCCGCACAACAAGCATTGGAGGAGATGACAAAGGGTTTTACCATGGAAGAAAAAACCACCTTTGCCCAATTACTCCAACGGGCCATTGGAAACCTGTGTTCTTGATTTTTTTTGTAAAAATAGTTGCGTAATCAACTGATGTCTACGCAACATAAAACTAAAATTTTTAAAAATGACTACCGCACAAGACAAATTTGAGATTTTCGAACTGATGCACAACTACATCCTTTCGATTGACAGTCACAACACCGAACTATTTGCCGACAATTTTACCAACGATGGCGTGTATGAAAGCCCCTGGGGTACCGCTGAAGGAAGGGATGCTATTGTCGGCACCATCGGTTACTGGCACGGATCGGGCATTACAGCCGGTAAAAGACATTTTGTTGGTAGTATTCAGATTAAAGAATTGAGTGCAGATTTGGCCACAGTAGAAAGCTCTTATTGGGTTGCCGAAGCCGAAACCACTCCTGGCATCGTTGCTACTGGGTTTTATTCAGACACTTTGAAAAAGGAAAACGGAACCTGGAAAATTGCCCGCCGCAAACAAATCGTAGACCCCAGTTTTAAAATGGCGCAATGAAAAAGCTTCTCAAAAAAACAGCCTTGTCCTTTTCAGCTGATTTCCCGGGCCTTAACGGGGTCAATATCATGGAGCGGTCCTACCCAATTGAGCCGTTCCTGGTATTCACGGAGTTTCGCATGGACCGACCGGTGTTTGGTCCCCATCCACATGCCGGAATTTCTGTTATGACCTATTTGACGCCCGACAGCAAAATTGGCTTTATCAACCGCGACAGCAACGGCGACCACAGCAGGATAGAACCCGGTGGCTTGCATATTACGCAGGCCGGCCGGGGCATTCACCACGACGAGTTTCCAGAACAAACTGGCGTTGAAGCGCACGGATTTCAAATCTGGATCAACCATGCCGACAAAAACCGCTTTGTGGAACCCAAAGCCATGCACGCGGCAGCCAAGGAGGTCTTGGAAGTGGAAACGGACGATTATCGGGTCCGAATCGTACATGGCCATTTCGGTGGCAAATCGTCCACCTATCAAATGTTGACCGAGGTGACCTTACTGCATGTGTTCCTGCAAGCGGATAAAAGCCTGGTCTTACCAGCCAAGGAAATGGCTTTTGTCTACGGATTGAGCGGCTCGGGGGAAACAGACGGCACCCCATTTTCCGCACAAAACCTGCTCAATTTTGACACCGTGGGGGATGCTGTGGTAATCCGTGCAGGTGCAAATGGCTGCGAATTTATGTTCGCTACCGGTACGCCCTTGCGCGAACCAATCACGTATGGCGGCCCATTTGTGACCACCACGCCAGAACAAATGGCCGAAACGCGCCGTCGGTATGCATGGGGTGAAATGGGCACCCTCAAACCCTATGAAAAACATTGATAATCAAACAACTGTGAATTTTTATGTGGATATTAATCACTGTGTTGCTCGTGCTCCTTTTGCTGAGCCGAACACAATTCGAAGTTCGACACGACATCGAACTAGATGCTCCCCTTGAAAAAGTCTGGGAGACTATCCTTGACTTTAAGCAATACCACCGATGGAATTCACAGCTTTCCTATCTGGGCGGCGAGGTGGTGCCCGGCGGCCGACTGCACCTGAAATTGGCGGTGGCGGGCGCTACCCCGTACGAGTTCAAGCCCGACGTTTCACAGTGGAAGGAGCGGGCGGTATTTGGCTGGATTGCGCGTACAGGTGGCATACCGCGCCTCTTCGACGGGGAGCATTTTTTTGAAATGAACGATATCGGCAACGGCAAAACCCGATTGGTCAATCGAGAAGTGTACCGCGGCGTACTGTCCCTTCTCATGCAGCAATTGCCAATGATGAAATTGGCTCCGCAAGGGTTTGAGCGTATGAATCAGGAGTTGAAAGTTTATTTGGAGGCGTAAAATTCTGGTTGGGTCAAAAAACCATTTTTTCTCGTTGGTTGTTATCGGATTATACTGTGATTAATGTGATTTTGATGATTTGAGTGATTGAAATACCTTGATTTTTATTTGATTATAAAAACTCAATCCTCAAAACCACTTTGCACTGGCTAAAATAAAAACTGTTTTTTTATGAAAAAATCAGCCATTGTTCTCCTCCTCCTTTCTTTTGTCCATTCGATTTATGGTGCAACGCACGGTGCAAAATCTTGCACTAAAGATGCCGTGACAATTGCGGCCTCCAACATTCTTCAGGCAGACACTGTTCCGTTTGCCAAGGTGATTATCTACAGACCTGATAATCAATTAACTCGTGCATACGATTTCAGCACGAATTTAAACAACGGTTTCAGTCTGAAGAAAAAGGGCGTAAAATCAATTGACGCTTTTACCAATGTTTTTGAAGTAAGCGTCAGTGCCTTTGGGCACAAGCGCGAGCGTTTCTATTTTATACTTTCCAAAAACAAGGTGCACTATTTTAGGGTGCAGGACCGGAACAACTATTCCGGGATGCGCCCTTTTTTAGAGGTCATTGAGGTTACGGAAGAAGCGTATAAGAAGGATGTGAATTAGGGCTCAAAACTGAAAGTAAATAAAAGCATTGGCCCCAAAACTTCCCAAAAACGCAATCAACCACAACACCGTAGCAAAAAGCGCCAGCCGAAGCATGGGTTGGTCCACTTGCCGTATGTTCCACCGAAAACGCACATTCGAAATTTCCACACCAAGCAGGATTCCGATGACCAGCAGGCCTTTGATGACCTGAAATTTGTTGATTACCGCGCCAAAACTGAACCCGTCACCAGAGAAAATGCCCCCTAGCATGGCATTCGCAGTGGCAAAACTGTCGCCACCAGCCAAACCAATGCTGCCACTCCGGAAATAGACCCAGGCCAATAGCGTGAGCACATACACGGTGGCCATTTCGGCGCCCCCGGAAACGAAGCTGGGTAGCCGCAACAACGAAACCAGCCGCCGCCACGTCGGACCAATCAAGCGTTGCCCAATCAGGTACAGCCCGTGCAAAAATCCCCAGAACACAAACGCCCAGTTCGCGCCATGCCACAGTCCGCCGAGCAGCATGGTGAGCATGTTATTTTTGTAGGTAGCGAATTTGCCGCCCCGGTTTCCGCCCAGCGGGATGTAGAGGTAATCGCGCAACCAGGACGACAGTGAGATATGCCAGCGCGTCCAAAATTCGCTAAAACTCCGCGAGAAATACGGCGTGCGGAAATTCTCCGGAAAATGATACCCCATCATCCGCGCCAGCCCGATGGCAATGTCGGAATAGCCCGAGAAGTCGCAATAAATCTGAAAGGAATAAAAAACCACCCCGATGAGCAGGTGCATCGAGCCAAAGGTTTCCGGCGCGTTAAAACATTGATCAACAAAGGGTGCAAGCGAATCCGCAATGGCTATTTTTTTGAAAAAGCCCCACAACACCCGACCCAAACCGGAATGCCAGGTCCGCCACTCGAATTTTTTGTCCTCCGTCATCTGGAACAAAAAATCCGCCGCCCTTACAATCGGGCCCGCTACCAATTGCGGGAACAGGGCGATAAACGTGGCGAATTTCAGCAAGGAGGGTTCCCACACGATTTCGCGGCGGTACACGTCGATGGTGTACGACATGCTTTGAAACGTATAAAACGAAATGCCGACGGGTAGGATGATGTTCAAGGTCGTCCAGGAAGGCTGCATGCCCAACGATGTGATGAGCGCAGCGAGGTTGTCGGCAAAAAATCCGAAGTATTTAAAAAAGCCGAGGAAACCCAAATTCATCACCATGCTGAAAATCAACACGGCCTTTCGATCCATGCCCCAGGAGGCGGCCCATTCGGTTTTTCGGCCAAAAAACTGGAGCACAGGGCTGCCGTTTTTCCAGCGCTCGCGCATTTCGGAGGGTCGGTCGATGTAGCTGAGCCACAGTCCAAACCACCAATCCATCACCGTCGAAAACACAATCAGCGACAGAAAACGCCAATCCCACCAGCCATAAAACAAGTAGCTCGCCAGCAGGCAAACCCAAGTCCGCGCCCGTCCTTTCGTACCGAAGTACAGCGGGAAAAACAGGGCGATGAAGAGTAGGAAAGTTAGGGAGTTGAAAACCACGGTATAACGATGAACGATGAACGAGTAACGATGAACTGGTTAAATGCCTGTTTCCTCAGAATGGCACGTGACTGCGTTCTGTTTGATTGCCATTGTTGTAGTTGACCGAAAACCGTGCCTCTTTTAAGGCCAATTTTATCTGCTCAAGGTTGTGGTATTCTGAGCAAGGTAAGATGCCATCCAAGTGCAAATTGTAGTAACTCGTTTCTTGGCCATTGATTTCCGAAAAGCTGATGAGCAGGTTGTGAACGCGGCCGCCGCGCTCGTAGCAAAGCACATGGCGGTTTTTCAATTTGGCCACGAAAACCAACCTGCGTGTCAGCAACCTGCGTGTCAGCAAGCCCTTCTCTATGATGCACCCATGCCTGAATTTTTGCTTTGGGTTTGCCATTCGGTAAACGCCATCAAATTCATGCGCTGCTTGTTTCGACACCTCCTTAATCTTAGCCTGCATTTTCTTGGGAATCCGCTTGGTGGTGTAGAAAAACTTTGTTTCGGGGTGATTGATGATTCCAAGAATTTGGTCCTGCAATGGGGGAGTCGCGGACAAGGTATCGGACTGGGCAGTTGTAGGGTTTGTCCATCCAAACAGAAAAAGCAGCCAAAACAAGGTCAAGTTGTTCATAATCAATCGTTTTATGGATAACCAGCCTCATTTTTTTATCTCCCGAACATACGTCAAAGCCTCCTCCGCAAAACCTTTCCAGCGCTCGGCATAATCGAACGGCACCTGAATCCAGCCGTTCATCGGTCTGCCTTCCATGGGCGTGAACATTTGCGCGCCATCCAGGCTGAGGGCATCCGCAGCGGCATCACCGGTGAGTTTGAACACCATATATTCCCGCCAAAACAAGGCCAAGGCCTTGCCATTGGGCGCTTTAAGGCATTTTGCGCCGAACATTTTGCTCTCGGTGGAATCGGGTAGCTCGGCGGCTATTTGATGGTATCGTGTTTCTGCTGGCGACATGGCTGAAAAATTTTCCCAAAAGTAGGATGTTTTACCACATGGTTTGTGTTACCACATAGGACACATAGGATGGTGTTGTGTTGGGCATTCCTAGTAGATTTAAAAAACATAATTAACCATCACCTCATCACCAACTGGTGTAAGCCCAAAAACCTATGTGCCCTATGTATACTATGTGGTAAAAAAACACGCTATGTGGTAAAAAACACGCTACGTGGTAAAAACACCCTAAGTGGTAAAATACGTTAACCCCATTCAAAACCAACCCAATCCAACCCACCATCTATCTCAAGTTTATGTCCTTGTCGGCCAAATCCTTCTTCTATGCGCACACCCTTAACTATCCTGCTGCTCTTGCTGCTTTTTGCCGCGTGCAGACCGTCGAAAAACCCCAATGTCGCCGGTGGCTCCAATTACCCAAACAACATCGGCGACATTAAACCAGATCCCTTGCTCGATGACTCCACGTTTCGGGCCTGCCGCGAATCCAATATCCCACAATATTATTCCATCACCAGTGGATACAAGGGAGAAAAGCCGGCCATTGAACGGTATTTCAAGGAAAATTTCAAAAAGGAAAAAGCCTGGGCCAAGGAAAACGGCTACCTCACCATTCGTTTTGTGGTGAACTGCAACGGCCAAACCGGGCGCTTCCGAATCCAGGAAATGGCCCCCGATTACCAACCCAAAAAATTCCCCGAAACCCTCTCCGCACACCTGCTCCAACTGACCAAACAACTGGACGGTTGGCTGCCCGGAAAAAATGAAAACATCCCGTACGACTACTACCAGTACCTCAGCTTCACCATCGTTAACGGCGAAATCACGCGTATAATGCCATGAAATTCAAATACATACTCTTCTTTTTTCTGCTTCAAGCCGCATCCGCCGAAGCACAAATCAATTGCAACATTTACAAGTGGTCGGGCGATACAGCCTGTTACCGGGCTTGCCAAATCTACGACTTCGCCAACCACCGACCCCAAGGAAGTCGGGCTTCGCAGGTGTTGTACGACAGCGTGATTGCGGTTTGTCCCACCTTCGACATGGCCTACATGGAAAAAGCCGTGCCCTATCTCAAACGCGGCGACTTCATCACCTGGCGCATTTGGATGGACCAAGCCGTGGCCCTCAACCCCAAGGACCATCTTGGGTACCGAGGCTGGTGTCGTTATCAATTTCTGCGGGATTACGCCGGGGCCTTGGCCGACCTGGAAGCTTTGGAAAAAATCAAACAACCCAATATTGGTTATTCCGTGAACGGCGACTACCACCTAATGAATGCCAAAGCTTTGTGTTACAAAGGATTAGG
>JALHPW010000180.1 GCA_022842255.1 Saprospiraceae bacterium
GTACCCGGTCTGTTTGTCGCGTTGGGTGCCTTTTGCTGTGAGGAAAATGATTTTGGCATGCTCCAAAGCAGGCATTTTTCGGATTTGTTGGCCAACTTCAAACCCGCTCATGCCCGGCATCATGACATCCAGGATGATGATATTGGGTTGAAAATCGGCGGCTTTCTCAAGGGCTTGAAGGCCGTCAAAGGCTTTTTCGGTGCGATATCCTTCTCGTTGGAGTAAAAATTCAATTGCCAAAACAATGTTTGGTTCGTCGTCGACGATGAGAATTTTTCCAGAATCTGCAGACTGATCCAAGGTAAAGTCGTTTTGATTTTAATTTCGGTATAAATGTAGGGACAGTCTGGTTTTTATAACATCGAACTCGATTTTTTTTGAAAAAGCGCCCTGATTATTTTTCAGTCGCATGCAAGGGAAGCCGCACCTCGAACATCGCCCCATGCCCCGATTCACTTTCTACCCGGATGGAACCGCTGTGCTTTTCCACGATGCTTTTGGTGATAAACAAGCCCAGTCCGGTGCCTTGAGGTTTGCCGGTGGCCTGGCTGTGCAACTGGGTAAACTTTTCAAAAATCATTTGCTGCATGGAAGCGGGTATCCCTAGCCCATTATCACGAACGCTGAATACGGCCCAATTGCCTTGTTGCTTGAGGACAACCTCGATTTGCCCATTTTCGGACCGGCAAAATTTCAGGGCATTGGACAACAGGTTCACCACCACCTGAACCATCCGGTCGCGGTCGGCCTGCACGGTCAAGGTTTGGTCCAGCCCTTGTAACCGAACCTGTATTTCCCGTTCGGCAAACATCTGGCTCATACCCGTAACTGCTTTTTGGATCAAATCTCCCAAATCAAGGGGTTCGAGGCTCAGTGGCGCTTCGTCGGATTGCAGTTTTTCAATGTCCAGCACCTGGTTGATGAGTCGGCTGATTCGGTCGCTTTCGGTCACCAAAATCTGCAGATACTCGCGTTTTTGCGGTTCGCTTAGTTCGTCGGCGTAATCCAGGATGATTTTGGAGAGCGACTTGATGCTCGTGACCGGGGTGCGCAGCTCGTGCGTCACGGTGGTGATAAAATCTGCCTTCAAGCGGTCCAGGTTTTTCAATTGTTCGTTGGCCGTGGTCAGTTGCAAAGTCAGCGTTTTGAGCTCTGTGTTTTTGGCTTCCATCAAGCGACCGTGTTCCACTGCCTCCCGGGTTTGTTCCAAGATGCGCATCACTTCCTCCATGGTGATCACCTCTTCTTTTACCACACTGTCGAGCACGAGTCTGGCTGAGGCCGCACCGATGGCGCCCGCCAGGTGTGTTTCGGCAAAATTGACCAGGTCGGCTTGCGCAACCTTTTGATTTTCAAGCAATACCTGGTTGCTTGTTTCATATTCCCGAAACAAGGCGATGGTGCGTTGTTCGCCCAAAAAGCGGTTGAGCATCACGCGCAGGTCGCTGATTTTGGCCTCCCGTTTCAGGATGTCGGAATCTTGACCACCGATGTATTTATTGATGTTCACAAACAAATCGGCCTGCGTCAAATTCAACATGCTGGAACGGGTATTCACCGACACAATCACGTAAAACCAGGTATTGAGGAGCAAACTCCAAAACGCGGCATGGGTAATGGGGTCCAAGCCCGACAAACCAAAAAGTGCATAGGGTTTTAGGAACGGAAGCCCGAACAGACCATTGTCCACAAAGGATCGAGAAATAATACCCGCCTGCGCCATGCTTGGCAGCGGCAGACAAAAAGCCCATACCACAAACCCGATGCTCAAGGCAGCAATGGCTCCTTGGTGGGTGCCCCGTTTCCAGTACAAGCCACCAATGAGGGCCGGAGCCAGTTGGGCAGCGGCGGTGAAGGAAATGAGGCCGACCGACACCAAGTCGTAGGTGCTGCCTACCGAACGTTGGTACAGGTAAGCCAACACGAGCATGAGCAGGATACACACCCTGCGAATGTCGAGGAGCCGTGAAGCGCCATCCACCAGGTCTTTCCCTTGTCCCAGTAACCGAGTTTTGATCAAGAGCGGCACCACGATATGGTTGCTGAACATGATGCTCAGGGCCGTGGCTTCCACCACCACCATACTCGTCGCCGCCGAAAACCCACCAATGAAGGCAAACAACGCAAGCCAGTTGGCGCCCTGCGAAAGTGGCAGGCTCAGTACATAAGTATCCGGGTTTATCTCAGCGCCAAAGGCCATTTTGCCGGCAAGCGCCACTGGAAAAACAAAAATATTGATGAGCAAGAGGTAGAGTGGAAACACCCACATCGCCTTGGAGATATGGCGCGGGCTGGTGTTTTCCACCACCGAAATATGGAATTGGCGGGGCAACAGGATGATGGCAAAAAGCGAGAGGAACATCAGCATGTTCCAGGAAAACGCATTGACCCCAGACTCTTCAAAGGTGAACATCTTGGCAGTTTCCGGTTGTTGCAATGCCTTGGAAAACAGGTCGCTGAAGCCTCCGTATAATCCAAAGGTGACGAATGCGCCTACTGTGACAAAAGCCACGAGTTTGATGATGCTTTCAAAAGCAATGGCAGCAACCAGTCCTTCGTGGCGTTCGTTGGGGTCCAGTTTTCGGGTCCCAAAAATGACGGTAAAAAGGGCCATGGCAATGGTGACCCAAAAACCAGCCTCCAGCCAAAAATGTGGCTTGGTAGAAGGGGCCACCTCCCCAAAATGGGTGAGTGTGTTGATGCCAAAAGTGACGGCCTTGAGCTGGATGGAGATGTAAGGGACTATGCCCAATACGGCGATGAGCGTAACCATCACACCGATGTTGGTGCTTTTGCCGTAGCGCGCCGAAATAAAATCCGCGATGCTGGTGATGCGCTGGTTTTTGGAAATCAGGATGATTTTGCGCAACAGAAAAAACCAAAGCGGGGCCAACAAAGTCGGCCCCAAATAGACTCCCAAAAAACTCAAGCCGCCGGTAGTGGCCCTACCTACTGAACCAAAAAAAGTCCAGGCGGTGCAATACACGGCGAGCGACAGGGCGTAGACGTAGGGGCTATTTACAATACTGGGCCTACGCTCAGCAGAGCGTCGATCCACCCACCAGGCGATCAAAAAAAGGAGCGAGATGTAGGCCAGCGAACAGCCAATTATGACGCTGAGTCCCATGTGTGCAAGGCTAGGTTTGGTTCTGAATTCTGCACAAGGTTTCTAATTTTTTGGTATTTTGAAACCATTGCCGCTACCCTACCCTTTCAAGGCTTTTTTTTTCGTTGCCGAACGATACGCGCAATAACAAAAATCATCAGCGCCCACACCAAAAACATATAAAAATACAGGGAAGGAAAGCCCAAAATCAGGGTCTTTTGGTCCACAATGCTCAGCAGTGGATAATTGAACAACACTAAAAAAACCACAAAAGTGATCAGCAATTTGCTGCTGCGTTCGTCTGCCATGGCTAGGGTTGAGAGGGTTTAGGGGTTTAGGGTTGAGAGACTTGAGAAGGTTTAGGACTTAGAGGGTTGAGAGGATAGAGCAGAGCCCCTAAACCACCTAAACCCTAAACCATTCATCGATTCAGTCTTCTGTTACAAGAAAATATGCGTCTGCAAAATCAATTCCCCGCGATAGCCCGTCCGCTCGATCGCGTTGTTGCCGGTATTGAGTTTGTACACCGGGCGGGTTTGATACTCTAGGGTGATTTTTGCATTGTGACCGGTAATAAAGTAGTTCAGCCCAAGTCCATACTGCGTGGAAGGGTCGGCAAGCGCTTCGAAGTTTTTGTTCGTTACCGTCACATATGGCATGAATGCGGTGCCATTCTTGAGTTTTGGCAATTGGTAGCCAGCCTGGACATAAAAGATGCTGCCCGTGCCGATGGTGGGTTGTGCATTGCCGCCGCCAGCCCAGCTGTTGGTAGTCGCCGCTGAACCGTGCAGATTCAAAATCCCCAGGTTGCGGATATAGTTGGTGCCAAAATCGTAGTTGTAATACGTGGCCAACACGCTCAATGCTGTGCCTTTTGCCTTGTTGATGGGCATATCGAGGAACAAATCCGCGCCAATGGCTGTGTTGGCCTGGAAGGTAGAATCTGCGCCTTCCCTCGACTTATAAAGTGAGGCATCCGGATGGTGGTAGAACCCCACCCCGAGATTCAGGACTTTCTTCGCACCCAGGTAGGACCCGACGTAAAATGGCAGTTTATTACTTTCCTTATCCCAAAACATCCAGTTGACGTAACCGGCGGTGGCCCAGTTCTCGTTCAGGACATTGACCGCAAAGCCATCTTTTTTGACGGCCAGCGGGGTGAGGCCGTTTGCAAAGGGTTTGTTCAAGGAAAGGCGATAGTCCATGCGGCCCAGTTGGCCTTTGGCGTACATGCCCAGCTGACGTGCAAACTGATCGGTCGACTCAATAGTTGGCCAGTTGAAAATCGGCGCATCGAGGGTCATAAAATTCAAGGTAGAATGGCTGGTGAGGCGGCTGATGCCGTTCCAGTACAATAGCCCTGCACCGAGGTAAAGTTTGTCTTTTTTCACTTCAAACTCCGTCCAGGCGTCATGAATGAAAAGCTGGGGCTTTTTGCCATTGTTGTTGGCGGTCGTGGTGGCATTTGGCCCGTTCGGAGCGGTGGCGCCCCCGATAAAACTCTGATTATTGATGCCCCAGTGGGTGAGGATCATGGCGCGGGGTGAGATTTGGGCATAGGCCAAAAAGCGGGAGCGGCGCAAGGCGATGTCGGTGCTCCATGCCTTGTCTGCGTTTTCGGACCCATCCACCAAGGCGCCCTGTACGTCCTTGGTATCGGGGTTATTTTGGGTAGCAGTGGCCCAAAACTGGTGCCACATGATAAAACGAACGTATTTGCTCCCGTCCTCATTGAGCTTGAGGGTGAGGGGTTTATAGGTATGATCGGCCGGTTTGACGGGCGCCGTGGTGGCAGGTGGTGGAGGTGGCGTGGTAGAGGGTTGTGCGTTGATCAAAACAAGGTTGACCAGACTAAAAAAAAGCAGCAGGTAAAATCTTGATTTCATGACACTAGAATTGAAACGATTGTTAAAAAAGTGCTTGGATTGCACCTATTTTGAAGGTAAAAGGATGGCTGGTCCCAAGGTGGCCGAAGCCCCCAGAACGGTTGGTGGTTTGTATCGAACAAAAAAATGGCTGGCCCTTTCCGTGCGTTACGGCGAGCCCGGGTTCTCCGGGTGTCAGGGGGTGGCCCTGGCCCTATTTGAAATGGTTTTCAAACAAGCCAGGGCACACCTGATTCCATAAAACAGTGTGTATTTTAGGTCAAATGTTCCGAGTCGCGCGCAATCACATCATACTCGCCTTTCCATGCAAACCAGCCAAAAAGGCACAATCCAATCATGATGGGCAAAAAGATGGGTATAATCACGTACCAGAACATTTTGGTATCCAGGAGCGGCCGTTTGCCCGCTACGGCTTCACTGATTTCGAGTCCTGCGCGGCTGAACAACATGTAAACAGCAAGGGCTCCGAGCGCTATCCATAAAAAGCCAGAGAGGCGTTTGAGCGAATTCATATCTTTTAAGTTGAAGGATGAAAGTGAAGGTTGGAGTTTCGGGGGGAGGGGGGTCAATCCGAAACGTCCTCGTCATTTTTGCTTGGCAGGTACAACAGGCCAATCACAAAGCAAACGCCCGCGATCAGAATGGGATACCAAAGGCCCACGTATGGGTCGCCGCCAGGGTTTTCGGTTGTTTTGCTCGCGTCGAACAAGCGGGTGGCAATGAAAGGGGTCAGACCACCAAAGATGCCGTTCCCGATGTGGTAAGGCAGCGACATGGAGGTATAACGGATCCGCGTTGGGAATAATTCAACCAGGAAGGCTGCGATGGGACCATACACCATGGTCACGTAGATGATTTGGATGAACACGAGGAACATCATCATCCAAAAACCGGCAGAAGAGAGCCAGAAGGTTTTGACCGTTTCTGCTTTGGGGGCAGGTTTGGACTTGTCGGCCAACTTGACTTCCTTTTTCACGGTTTTCATGGTAGAGCCATCCGTGTAGGCTTTGACCGTGGTGGTGGTGGTGGTGGAATCACCGGCAGGATTTACCGTTACAGCGGTGCCGGTGCTGCCACGTTCGACGATTTCTGTTTTTGCCTTTGGATCGGCAATGCCGTACATCATTTTATAGATGGGGAAATAGGTCACGATTGCGAGCAACATCCCCCCGAGCATGATGGTTTTGCGGCCAATTTTGTCGGACCAGGCACCAAACACCAAAAAGAACGGTGTGGCCAACAAAATTGAAAAGCACAAAAGATACCTAACCTGTTCAAACTCCACCGACAAGGTTCGTTCGATAAAGGTTTGGGCGTAAAACTGTCCGGTGTACCAAACCACCCCTTGTCCCATGACGGCTGCAAAGAGTGCCAGCAGCACCATTTTCAGGTTTGATTTTTTGGCAAAGGATTCCTTGAGCGGGTTTGTAGAAATTTTGCCTTCCTTTTTGATTTTGGCGAATAAGGGTGATTCGGCCATTTTCAGGCGGATGTACACCGAAATGGCGATCAGGAAAACGGAGACAATAAAGGGTATCCGCCAGCCCCAATCGTTGAAAGCCTCTACCCCGATGGATTTCCGGGTAATGAGGATGACCCCGAGCGATAAAAAGAAACCAAGGGTAGCCGTGGTTTGGATGTACGCGGTAAAATAACCCCTGCGGCCTTTTGGGGAGTGTTCGGCCACATAGGTAGCGGCGCCACCATATTCACCCCCCAGCGCCAGGCCCTGTACAAAGCGGAGCAGCAGGATAAGTACCGGTGCCCACATGCCTATACTGGCGTAACCGGGCACGAGACCGATGGCAAACGTGGACCCGCCCATCAAGAGGAGGGTGAGCAGGAAAGTGTATTTCCGGCCAATGATGTCGCCAATACGCCCAAAAACAAGGGCGCCGAAAGGGCGGACCACAAAACCCGCCGCAAAAGTGGCGAGGGCTGCCAAGAAGGCTGCAGTAGGGTTGTCTTGTGGGAAAAACTGTTTGGCAATGATCACGGCCATGGCTCCGTAGATGTAGAAGTCGTACCACTCAATCAGGGTACCTACAGACGAGGCCGTAATCACCTTCATCAAACCTTTGGGCTCCATGCCCTCATGCGTTGTAGATGAACTGGTCATAAAGTCGGTGAATGTTTAAATTTTGAACAATGACTGGAAAAGAGCATGTTGGGGTTTTGTTTCATTCTCAAGAACAGGACAAATGTATATAGCTATCTGTATATGTAGTTTTATATTTTTGAAAAAACTTTTCCGGAAATGAAATATTATTTCTCCAGGCCGTGTTTTTGCGAGTAAAAATAGTTTTAATTTTGATTTTAGCAAAAATGTAAGCTGATTTAGAATTTTATTTTGCCAAATACACCCACCCTTATCCGGGGTAAAATAAAAATTGGGTCGCGACCAGTTTTCTGGCTTCGACCCAATTTTTATTCCGAAAACAATTCTTTTAAACCGCTCTTTCCGAGTATAATTCCGAAAACGTCAATTCTGGATTACACAACCTTTTCCAAAACGGCCAAAAACTTAAAGTACTCATCACTGGTGAGGGAGTAGTTGCTGTTTTTCCCATCCCTGCGCACCTGTACCACCCCGCGGTCTTTGAGGATGCGCAAATGATGACTGGCTACGGCCTGCTCGATGCCGAGCCGTTCGTAGACTTCCGTCACGTTCATGGATTTTTGCTGATGCAGCATCTCAATGATCAGCAATCGATGCGGATGGGCCACGGCGCGCAGCACCTCTGTGGCGGTTTCCAAAAATTGAAAGGTGTAGGACAATTCGGCTGGCATGATTCGGTGGTATGACTAGGGATAATTGGTAGCCCCGCTTCGGTGCAACGCAATTCCAAGGCATAAAAGTAAATATTGTCTACAAGGTTTTCCCCTATCCCCCCGTGAAAACACCTGAATTGTAAATCCCCGTATTTCTGCGCTTCCTGGCCCAAAGCCCTTTCCCACACTTTTGTGATATCAATTTAACCAATCTATCCTCCTACCCTTGGGCGCTACACATCCTTCCCCGCAGACGCATTTTACCCCTGTCAAAGACCATGAATCGGCCCTTAAATGCCTTCGTAGTGTGGCCCGCCACCACGGAAAAATCGTGTCGCTGCAAACCCTCCGCAGCAAGGAAAAAGTAAACCAGGGACCTACCAACCTGCGCAACATCGCCGAAACCGCCGAACAAATCGGCTTTCGCGCCCGCTGTGTGGAAATGGACTATGCCACCTTGGTGAAAGACACCCCATTGCCCTGCATCATCAAATGGAACGGGCATGGTTTCGTGGTGGTCTCGGCCATTGTTCAAAACCAGATCGCCATTGGCGTGGATAAAGAGACGGTAACGGTGTCTACCAGCGAGTTTTGCAAAAACTGGCTCCCGGAAGGCGAAATGGACGGTGTGGTGTTGCTGCTGGAGGCTACCCCCGAATTTTACAACGAACCTGGCGAAGAAGAAGAAAAGCACTCTGGCAGTTTTTCCTGGCTGTATGGGTATTTGAAAAAGTACCCCAAATTGATACGCCAGCTTTGCATCGGTATCCTAATCGGTACCGTTCTGAAATTACTGCCGCCTTTTTTGACCCAATCCATTGTAGATGTGGGCATTAACAACAACAACATCGATTTTATCTACCTTATCCTGATCGCGCAGTTGATGTTGATGGTGGGCCGAAATTCGATGGAGGCCGTGCGGGGGTGGTTGTTGCTCCATGTGAG
>JALHPW010000181.1 GCA_022842255.1 Saprospiraceae bacterium
TCCCCCAACGCCCAAACCACGGGCCCAGTGCTTACGGCCAATCAGAAAGCAGTATTCGAGCATTCTGCCGCTCAGGTGCGGGTTTCTACTCTGAGCTCACTCAACGAATTGGCCTGGCAAACGGGTGGTCTGGAGTTTGTGAACACCCCGCTAGATCAGGTAGTCGCGGATTTGGAAAAATACTACAGCGTAAAAATCGCTTTGCGCAACCCGGCCATGCGCCCATGCCCACACAGTGCGCCACTTACCAGTCAACCTATAGATAAGGTATTGGAAACTTTGGCCCTGACCCATCAGTTGCGGGTAAAGAAAACTGGAGAACGATCTTTTGAATTGAGCGGCGGACAATGCCGTTGAAAATTAAGTGAATCGATTTATGCAAGCGGCCCGTCAGAAAAGTTCTGACGGGCCGCTTCAATTTCCGCTATGCCACCATCATCCCCCAGAGGTCTTCATAAGGGATAATCTCCACCGCAAAGGTCTGCCCGGCCACCTGGGGCTGCTCCTTGGTGAGGACTTCCATCTCTTTTTTGATCTTTTTCTCTGCGCTGGCGGATTTGTAATCGCGCTTGGCAAAGGCGATGAGCATATTGAGGAATGCCGCGCTCCGGCGGTTCATATCATTGTCTAGGTACCGTTTTCGGTATTTTTCCAAGGCTTCCAGGGAAATATCGGCGGTGTCAAACGTTCCTTTGACTAGGTTGTAGATGACCGGCAGCAGTACCAAGGGGATGTTCATGCCCTGTTTGTCTTTGGCCAACACCTCGATTTCGTTGGAAAGTTTGGCATATCGGAAGGTGCCTACGATTACTTCCACTTTTGGCGTCTCCAGTTGGCCCAAGGCTGCTAACAAGTGGAGATAGCCGCCATAGATTTGCCAGTTGTCGCGCACGGCCCCACCAAGGGTTTCAAACTTGGGATGCTGGGAGGCTTTTTCAAACAAATCTAGTGCGTCCTGATACCTACGGGCAAACAGGCAATAGTGTAGGTGGAGTTCGTGGGTGCGAAACCAATTGAAGTTACCTTCTTCTTCAATTGACAGGCAATATGTTATAGCTTCTTCGGCTTGACCATCAAAAACACGCAATTGAGTAAGGCAGGCGATTTGTTGAAGTGCAATAGTCACTAGAGCAGACCGGTTTGTATTCGGTCGTTTTTTTAATATTTCAAAGGTTTCACCACAAATTTTTAGCGCCCCTTCACAGTCATTCACCGACAGGCACCTAATAATGCCAACATGCCCCGTATAATTATAAAATTGGGACGTATCCGCAACCTTTGCCAATGGCAACAGCTCTTCGTAGTATGTCGTTGCGATTTTATGGATTTCTTCGTTAGGGGAACGGCGGATGAAATAATAATTGATTAAGTTTTCAAGGTAATCTAAGGCCAACATTTCCAACCTTCTCTTTTCTTCGTATTCATGGTGTATCTTGGAATATTTTTCATGCATTGTGGGATTTCCTATACCCCTTGACTCCATTCTTAACCGACGGGCAATTTCCGCTGCCAATTCAACAAACTCATATTTTACAGTTTGTTCCAAAGTCTGTTCTAATAGGTGTATCCCAGGCCTTCGTGCTTCTCTACCAATTAATATGTAGGCGGCAGCAAAATCCCGATAGCAATTATACATAGCTTTAGCCCTGTCATTGAACATTGGCTGATTGACATCTACAAAAAAGGCTGTATTCAACAGGTTACGTTCCAATCGGCCCTTCATCCTTAGATAGGCCTGTGATTTAGGGCTTTCATTTTTCCCATATAAAAATTTCGCGGCCTCGTCATCCGACAACACCTTGTCTTTAGAGATGGCATCGTACAAAGCTTCCACCATACTCCCCTCCTCCCCGGGATTGCCCAATACTTCAATGTTCTTCACCTTGTTGCGGGTGATGGTTTTGACCAAATCCTTTAGGGCATCAAACTCCATGAGAATGAAATGTAAAAATGAATATATGAAAGATTACTTGAATCTCCCTGTATTGAAATCGGTTTGTCTGTCCTTTTTTGACCTTTCATTCCGACCTTACCTTTGTCGTACAATTAACCGAGACAAATGTAGCATCATTTTGCAAAAGCAATAATCATATATGAGCGCGAGTGCGTCCGGGGGGATGACAATCGCGTGAACGCCCAAGGTTGTAAAGTTCTTTGACCTATCCGCAGCGGTGCTGTGGGGCTTGGGGTATTCCCATGCCCCAAATCTGCCTGTATTGAAATCAGGTTTTTTGTCCTTTTTTGGGACACAAGACCAGTTGACCTTTGTGCCAGATTTATTCTGATTCACAAAACAACTGTCTTGTTATGAACTTGGTACTCTTCCTGCTCAGCTTTTTGTTTGCCTCTTATGCCCCAGCAACCCAAACAACCGATGGAGACTGCAACTCTGGCACCGTAAACAACCCAGGCCCAGGAAAAGGCAAGGGTGGAAAATTTGGCGATGGCGACTACATTATTGCAATGGATATCAATCCATAATTGTGGTCTTTTGATAAGATTATTCCTGCCATCGTACAAATTTCCCACATGAAAAAGTTGCTTTTTTTTGTCCAACTTCTTGCATTGCCATTCTTGTTTTCATTTACAAAACCAGAATTGACAAGTGGTTCAAAACACTGCAAAACAATTCAGTTTTGCTCCTTAGAAGAGGCCTTATCCTTGGATGTTCAAACTATCGGTACAAGCGCCGTTGAAGTCTCTTGGCCACAGGTTCCCGGTGTTCAGAACTACCTTGTAGTAGTAACCGAAAATGGAGCACCTGTTCATCAATCATGGGCCAATGGCACCTCAAAAATGGTAAACGGACTTGTTTTAGGCCACACCTACCATTGTACGGTTGTCGGCATGATAAACGGCAGCCAAGCAACTGATTACATAATCGCTATGGATATTAATCCCTAAAAACATACCCAAAACCTTAAAATAATACCCGGGCCTCCGCCTTTGACAATTCGCTTCATCCTGCAAACCTAAGAGATTGATTTTCATCATTTAATCCGCGTTTTAAACCTATTTTCTCCGATTTTCTTCCTACCGTATCGGGAAATTAAGTACTAAATTTTCTGCTCCGTCCTTTCTTTTAAAATGGAAAGGCCGGGGCAAACTTTAAAAGATATTTAAGCGACAGAAACAACCTTCTTTAATACTCCCGGGCGATTTTGCCCAACGGGTTATTCCGTTTTTAATCTTTCTGCCGTGTATTAAAACACGCTTTGTTGCACTTCATTTAAATAATCCATCGAACCGGAGCGTTGCCTTGCGCCCCGGTTTTTTTTATTTGTTTTTTGCGGACAGGGTCTTTCTCCCTACTGTTCACCCGCCATTTCCAACCATTCATCCAAACTTCCTTCCTTTGCGGCGACAATGCCGGATTTTTCGCGTCGTTGTTTGTAAGCCGGAACGCTGTTCCGGTTCTACTTTCGTGCCGGAACAGCGTTCCGGCATACGTTCGCGCCGGAACAGCGTTCCGGCATACATTTCACCAAACAGTTTCCACAATTACATGAAACGGCTACTTCTCCTTTTACCCGCCATAGCCTTGGCAACGGCGGGCCTGTTTGCCCAGGACCTGCCCTCCTACGACCCCAATTCCATCGACGTCCCTTACAAAAAGTTCGTCCTGCCCAATGGTCTACGCCTAATCGTGCATGAAGACCATAAAGCCCCCATCGTGGCAGTCAACGTTTGGTACCACGTCGGCTCTAAAAATGAAAAACCTGGAAAATCAGGCTTCGCGCACTTGTTCGAGCACCTGATGTTCAACGGTTCCGAACACTTCAACACCGATTATTTCCAGGCTTTGGAAGCCATCGGGGGTACGGATTTGAACGGTACCACGAACGAAGACCGCACCAATTATTTCCAAAACGTGCCCATTGGCGCGCTCGACCAGGTACTTTGGCTCGAAAGTGACCGTATGGGTCACCTGCTGGGCGCCATCGACCAGGCCAAACTGGACGAACAACGCGGCGTAGTACAAAACGAAAAACGCCAGGGCGAAAATCAACCCTATGCCAAAGGTTGGGACATCCTCCAAAAAGAATCCTACCCACCGCACCACCCTTATGGCCACACGGTAATCGGTGAAATGGCCGACCTCAATGCCGCCAGCGTGGAAGATGTACACGAATGGTTCAAAGCCTATTATGGCGCCGCAAATGCGGTAGTGGTCATCGCAGGCGACATCACCGCTGATGAAGCTTATGAGAAAGTGCTGAAAAACTTTGGCAACATCCCAGCGGGCCCCACTATTGCCCGCCCTACCGTCAACATTGCCAAACGTACAGGCAATACCCGAGGCGAATATCAAGACCGTGTGACGGAATCGCGTATTGTTATGGCCTGGAATACCCCAGAGTGGGGAAACAAGGAAAATGCAGCGCTTGACCTGGCCGCCAGTGTACTGTCTTCGGGTAAAAGCAGCCGTTTGTTCAAAAAGCTGGTGTACGAAAAACAAATCTGCACCTCCGCCCAGGCCTTCAACGGACCTTCCGAAATCGGTGGCACCTTTGGCATCATCGTCAATGTGAAAAAAGGCAAAACGGTGGAAGAAGTTGAAGCTGCGGTCAACGAAATCCTGGAAGACTTGTTGAAAAACGGTCCGACAGAAGAAGAATTGAAGCGGGTGAAAGCCTCTTACTTCGCTGGATTCATCAAAGGTCTGGAGCGCATCGGCGGTTTTGGTGGCAAAAGCGACCTGCTCGCTGAAAACGAAGTGTACGGCGGAAGCCCTGAGCATTACAAAATCACCAACCGTTGGTTCAACGAAACAACAGCCAAAGAGGTGCAAATGGTGGCCCAAAAGTGGCTTTCCGATGGTAAATACACGCTTGTATGCAACCCATTCCCGGAATATTCCGTGACGGGCACCGAGGTGGATCGCTCCAAAGCCCCTGCTGTGAACAACAATGTGGCCGCAAAATTCCCTTCCTTGGAACGCGCTACCTTGAAAAACGGCATGAAAGTCGTACTCGCGCGCCGCACCGAAAGCCCCACCGTATCGGCCAGCATTATGTTTGACGCGGGCTACTGCTCCGACAAATTTGGCGGCAAATTGGGCCTCGCCAAACTAGGTATGGACATGCTCGACGAAGGCACCAAAACCCTCAATTCCTTGCAAATCAACGAGCGACTCCAACTGTTGGGGGCAAACCTCAGCACAGGAAGTGATTTGGACAACTCCTACGTCAACCTCAACACCCTCAAACAAAGCCTGGATCCAAGCCTGGATCTTTTGGCCGATGTGGTATTGAACCCATCGTTCCCGGATGCTGATTTCAAACGCCTTCAGACCCAACAAATCAGTGGCATCCAGAACGAAAAGAAGAATCCACAAAGCATGGTAATGCGCGTGATGCCTACGTTATTGTATGGTGAAAACCACCCTTACGCCATGCCCGCTACAGGTTCGGGTGAAGAAGAAACCGTGAACGGTATGACCCTCGATGACGTCAAAGGGTTTTATGGCAAGTGGCTCCGCCCTAACAATGCCACCATCGTGGTGACCGGCGATATCACCATTGAAGAATTGACTGCAAAGTTGGAGAAACGTTTTGGTGGCTGGCAAAAGGGCGAGGTAACCAAAAAAGTTATCCCAGAAGTAAAAACCACCGCCTCCACGAACAAGATTTTCTTGATTGACCGTCCTGAAAGTCAACAAAGTATGATTGTGGCCGGCTACCTCACCAAGCCATATGGCCAAATGGACGAGACCGCCATCGAGCAGATGAACAATGTGTTGGGGGGTGATTTCACCAGTCGCATCAACATGAATATCCGCGAAGACAAGCACTGGAGCTACGGTGCACGTTCTTTCATCCAGAACACCCGCGGTCAACGCCCTTACGTGGTGATGGCGCCTGTTCAAACCGACAAAACCAAAGAAAGTATTACGGAGGTAATCAAGGAGGTCAATTCGTTTGTCACCGACAAACAGATGACGCAAGCTGAATTTGACAAAACCAAGCAAAACACGGTGCTCGGCATGAGTGGCATGTGGGAAACCAATGCAGCCGTAAACGGCAGCGTGCGCGACATTGTGAAATACAACCTGCCCGACGATTACTGGCAAAAGTATGGCACAAAAGTGCAGGGCCTCACGCTCAAAGACGTGCAGTCTACCGCCAAATCCATCGTCCAGCCGGGCAATCTTGGTTGGTTCCTGGCCGGAGATGCATCTAAAACACTTCCTGGTCTCCAACAACTGGGCATGGAAGTGATTCAGATCGATGCCAATGGTAAGGTGTTGACTACCAAGCCTAAACCTTAGTTTGGTTATTGGTGACTGGTTTACTGGTGACTGGTTTACTGGTGACTGGTGACTGGTTATTGGTTGACTAGTGACTGGTTGACTGGTTATTGGAGCCGGGAGTTGCTGTTGCGACTCCCGGCTTTCATTTTTGTTGAAAAAATGTGGGAAAAACCCACCTTTGTGGACCTCTAAAACTTGACCTACATTCCGTTGAACCTGTGTGCGTTCCATGACGAAACTGCTCGAAATCAACAATTTAACCATCGATTTCAATACCGGACGTGGTACTACCCGAGCCGTTGATGGCATTTCCTTTGCACTTGGCCAAGGGGAAACCCTCGGCATCGTTGGTGAATCCGGCTCCGGGAAATCCGTCACCGCGCTTTCGGTGATGCAACTCTTGCCCAGCCCTCCGGCTCAATTTATTTCGGGCGAAATACGGTGGACGGTGGACGGTTCACGGTACACGGTGGACGGTGCACAGCAGACGGTGAACGGTACACGGCAGACGGTGGACGGTACACGGTTGACGGCGGACGGGAAAGCACTAGCAAAGAACCAAGAATCTGGGACCGTGAACCGTGAACCGAATACCGTGTACCGTGAACCGTCAACCATAAACCTACTTGGACTCCACGAAACCGACATGCAGCGCATCCGTGGCGCGCAAATCGCCATGATTTTTCAGGAACCCATGACTTCGCTGAACCCAGTTTTCCGCTGTGGACATCAGGTGACGGAGGCCATTCAACTGCATCAAAAAATTTCGTTTTCGGAGGCAAAAGCGCAAACCATCCGGCTTTTTGAACGGGTAAAACTCCCCGACCCTGCCCGGATTTTCAACGCCTACCCACACCAAATCAGCGGCGGACAAAAACAGCGGGTGATGATTGCCATGGCCATGTCATGCAACCCCAGCCTGCTCATCGCCGACGAGCCGACCACTGCACTGGACGTTACGGTGCAAAAAACCATCCTGGATTTGATGCGGGAATTGAAACACGAGTCGGGACTTTCCATGCTCTTCATCAGTCACGATTTGGGGGTTATTGCTGAAATCTGCGACCGCGTGGTGGTCATGTATCAAGGAAAAATCGTGGAAGAGGGACCGGTAGAACAGGTATTGCAACAACCAGAACATCCTTACACCCGTGGGCTGGTGGCTTGTCGGCCATCCTTGCAGCGCAAACTCTGGCGTATGCCCACGGTACCTGATTTTTTGGAAAACAAAAACTTCGAGTCGCGGGTGGTAACGAATAGTGAAACCATGGCCCGGCAACAAAACCTGCAAACACAGGAACCAATTTTGCAGGTCAAAAACCTGAAGGTCCGCTACCCAATTAAAAAGAACTGGATTGGACGCCCCACGGAATGGTTCCATGCAGTGGACGACGTGAGCTTTGACGTTTACCCAGGGGAGACGTTTGGGCTTGCCGGCGAATCAGGCTGCGGCAAAACCACCCTGGGCCGGACCATTGCGCGGCTCACCGAGGCCCACTCCGGGGAAATATGGTACAAAGGCTTTGACTTACAACAACTTAGCGAGGAAGCCTTCCAGCCCTACCGCCGTGAAATCCAGGTTGTTTTTCAAGACCCGTATTCCTCGCTCAATCCACGCATGGCCATCGGCGAAGCCATCGTGGAGCCCATGCAGGTGCATAAACTGCACGAAAACGAGCGTGCCCGACGAGAGAAAGCCATTGAGCTTTTGGAAACCGTGGGCTTGCAGGCCGAGCATTTTCAGCGGTATCCACACGAGTTTTCTGGCGGCCAACGGCAGCGGATTTGTGTGGCACGAGCCCTGGCCTTGCAACCGCGCTTCCTGGTCTGTGACGAAATGGTATCGGCCCTGGACGTGTCGGTGCAGGCCACCGTGCTGAACCTGTTGATGGATTTGCAGGAAAAATTTGGCCTGACCTATCTGTTCATCTCGCACGACCTGAGCGTCATCAAACAAATGTGCGACCGGCTGCTCATCATGAACCAAGGAAAGGCAGAGGCCCTGGGATACCCGGAAGAGATTTACAAAAATCCGGAGCGGGAGTATGTTAGGAGGTTGATTGAGGCTATTCCTGGAGGGTGACGGTTTGCTTCTATAATTCCTTCAAGGCCGATTGCCAAGGAAATAATTGGCCGACCGCTAATTCCATGCGTTGCTGTCCCGCATACACCAAATAGTTGTGGGTGGGGCTATTGGTATTCAGATTTGTCCAATGTTGCAGTCCGGAAAGTAGCCGGGTGTTGAACGTCTGACTTGATTTTATTTCAATCGCGAGTGTCTTGCCATCTTCTTCAATCAGTAGATCAATTTCGTTGTTTTTGTGGTCCTGCCAAAACGAAAATGAGGGCCTTTTGCCTGCATTGGTGCGTTTCTTATACAATTCGGCAATAACATAGTTTTCAACAATGTTTCCCAAGTAGTGGTTCGTTT
>JALHPW010000182.1 GCA_022842255.1 Saprospiraceae bacterium
AACCCATATCCAGCGAAAGCGGATTGCGACCCGTCGCGCTGTACGTCAAACTTCTCCTTGTTGGCCTTCCAACCCATATCCAGCGAAAGCGGATTGCGACGGAGTCCAGTAAAAGTTCGACTATTGAAAGCGTTCCCTTCCAACCCATATCCAGCGAAAGCGGATTGCTAGCGCCGGAACAGCGTTCCGGCGTACTGCCGTGTGAAAGCCCTCAACCCTATCCAGCGAAATTGAATTGCGACTGGATTCCCTGCGGCGGGTTGGTCCCAAATTTTTATGAACGCCCGAAATGGTGTGTAGCGAGGCGGTGACTTGAATTCCCCGCCTTGCTTTTTCCGGAGCGCCCGTGGAATCTTAGATTGGATTGAGCATCCTGGCAAATCCTTGAGAATCAGGTAAATCCTAATACAAACCCTCCTCTGCAAAAACGGATTGCCCAAAGCAAGGGCGCGACCCTCGTGGTCGCCCGGCCATGCTGCGTGATTTGAGTAGCGGCAGATGCGTTATGATTTGGTGGTAGTGGCCGTATCCGTCTCCGCGTGTTCATCCCCCCGCCCCCCTTCAAAGGGGGAGGTGCGCTGTGCTTGAGGATTGTGTGGGGCTTGATGATGGACCGGTGGGAATTTATGCGGAATTGAAAATCCTAGCAAATCCAGGTGAATCTATTTAATGCTTATCTTTGTCTAACAATAGAACTTTATATGCAACAGGTATTGACTATAAAACTACCAGACTCCGTTCAGTTGAGTCAGTTTGAGTTGTCCATGATGTTGGCCGCAAAAATGTATGAACGTGGCATCCTGAGTGCGGGCCAAGCTGCCGAAGTTGTTGGGTTGACAAAGCGCGCGTTTATCGAGCTTTTAGGCAAATACGGGGTATCTGTTTTTGGGTATTCTTCCATGGAAGAACTAGAATCCGAATTGGCGCATGGGTGACTTGATTGTCTCCGATACGAGCTGTTTGATTGTTTTGAGCAAAATACAGCAATTAGACTTGCTTAAATCCCTGTTCTCTACAGTTATTGTCACCCCAGAGGTGGTGGCAGAATTCGGAGAGCCATTGCCTGAATGGATTATTGTCCAAAGTGCAAAAGATAGCGGCTGTTGCTTCCGAAATGGGATTGGCAGTGATTGGGACAGCTAGAGTATTGATTCTTGCAAAAGAAAGGGCATTGATACCGTCACTTGCCGACTCCTTGCAAGCACTGGTGATATTTGGTTTTAGGCTCTCAGAGGATTTGATTGCGGATATTTTGCGGAAGTACGAACCACCTTTAAATTAATTTCCAAGTCATATCCAGCGAAAGCGGATTGCTAGCACCGGAACAGAGTTCCGGCGTACTGCCGTGTGAAAGCCCTCAACCCCTATCCAGTGAAATTGAATTGCGACTGGATTCCCTGCGGCGGGTTGGTCCCAAATTTTTATGAACGCCCGAAATGGTGTGTAGCGAGGCGGTGACTTGAATTCACCACATCTCTTTTCCCTGCGCATCCATCGGATGCCCTGCGGGATTGAGAATCCTGCTAAATCCCTGATAATCAAGTAAATCCTGATACAAACCCTGCTTCGCGAAAGCGGCTAGCCCAGGCTGCAATAACACCAAACAAGTCACCGCCTCGTTTTCCCAAATGGGCTTGAAAATCAGAGACAAATACAACAGATTGAAAAACGAAACCCAAGCCCCCCAGGCCCCGCCCCCCTTCAGGGGTTGGGGGCCAACGCGCGGGAACCCAAACACCCACACCCACCTAACTCTACGCGGGCAGGTAGCCATCAGATCAAGCCGAAAAGACGAGCGAATCTCTTTTCACTGGATAGCCAGATTTCGGCCTTTTCCTTTTCATCCCTGCGGCCCCCTTCAAAGGGGGAGGTATTCTAAAGTGCGAACTGGTGGCACGACTTCAAGTCGTCCCACCAGCCCCCCCCCCCAAAAAAAAAAGTCCCCCTGCAAAACCGCAAGGAGACTTTTGTATGTTTGGAAGTGGTAGTTTATGCTCGAATGACCGGCACTTTGGGCAAATTCGGGATGCTTGGGCTTCCGTCCTTTTTTTTGCTTTTGCTGGATTTTTCGATGACCTTGTTGAGTTCGTCGAGCCGGAATTTACCTTTTACGGTGACTAGTCCGGCGCCTTCCGGCGAACTGAACAGAACGACCACCTTTTTAATGGTGCTGCGGCGCGATTTGGCCATGACCCGTACTTGGGTTTTGCCGGTACGGACCGTTACCAAATCGTCGAGGCCGCGGCGTTTGGATTTGCGGACAAATTTTTTCAGATCGCGTTGGCTGAACGGGCTGCCATCTTCAAAAAACAGCACCCTGGCTTTGCGGATTTTACGCACCAACTGACGTTCTGATTTTTCGTCCATGAACGCGGAGCCCACAAAAGTTGCCCAGCGTGGCACACTGACGGCTATGGCCCCGTCGTAGTCCTTGTATTTCCAGTACAGGCCAAAGTCTTGCGCTTGCAACACATTGACGGTCAGGAAAAAAGCGATGATTACTTGGATTGCTTTCATAGCTGGGGTTTAGTTTTTGCCTTCTTCGTTTTTGTTGTCCTTCGACTTGAGTTTGTCGAGTTGATCGGCACCTTTCACATCCAGAACTTTGGAGAGTTCAGAGATTTTATCGAGGTCGATTTTACCCGTAAAACTCAACATCACGAACTCGTCGGGTTTGCCTACCAGCAACAGCAGCTCTTCGATGATATTGCCGGAATCCTTGGTCCAGATGCGCACGTGCTCGTCTTTGTCGCGCACGGTGAGCAGTTCGGAGTACTCGCCTGTTGGCACCTTGGAAAGCGCGGATTTGTACAGCGCAACCCCGTCTTCAATGCTGTCGGCCACCAGTACCCGGAGACCGCCGAGATCTTTCACGATTTCGCGGATATTGTTCCAATCCTCATCGTCGGTTTCGATTTTAGCTGCCAGGTGGAAGAGCTTTGGGGCGATATACACGACTGTAAAGCGCTCATCTTCAGCATATTGGTTAAAAAAACGGGTGATGGCGTCATTCTGCGCACTGGCAGAGAAAGCTCCAGCCAAAAGGAAGAGCATGGACAAAAACAGATGTTTCATAGCTTGAAAAATTTTGTGACTGATTGAAATTTGTTGATGAATTTTTAGCATTGGTAATTCGCAAATCGTAATTCGAAAATCGAAAATCGTAATTCGAATCGCCTACCCTTCTTTCCGCTTAGGCACCTTATCCATAGCTTCCAGATAGGTAGCCCCTTTGACGGCTTGGTTTCGGCCTTTATCGAGTTTGGAGGACACCAGCGCCAGCGCTGCCTTGATTTCGGCCATTGCTTGAGCGGTTTCTGCGTCTATTTCCGGCTCTTGCGTTGGCTTGTTGCGCCTTGGCTGACTTTTCTTTCTGGGAGCAGCAGGCTTTGGCGTGGTTTCTTCCGCTTGTGCGATGACTTCTTGAGGGCTATTGACGGACGGATGATTCAAGTGTTGGGGTTGTTCGACTGGCGTTTGTTCGACAAGTGGTGTCGTGGTGTTTTTCCCTTCCCGAAGCATCCACCAGCCTGCGGCCAAAAGCAGCGCTGTCGAAGCTGCCACGGCCCATTGGTATATTTGAGGTCGCATGGGGGCCGCCTTTGCTTTGGTTGTCAGTTGCACGGCCCGTTCTTCCCGCAAAGCCTGGAACATGGGTGCAACAGATTGCAGCCGTTCGTCAATCGGTCCCGCACTGAAGTAGGTTTTGATCCGGCGCTCCTCTTCGAGCGTCGTTTCCCCTTCCCAGTAGCGGTCGAGCAGTTCGTGAATTTCTTCGTATTTCATTGTTCAAACATTAAAGATTGACCATAAATCGTGTACCGTATTCCGTTTACCGTGTACCGTAAACCGTCCACCGTCCACATCAATCATGTATCATTTTCTCCCGAATGGTTTTTCGGGCCCTATGGAGATTTACTTTTACTTGATCGAGGCTTATGCTGAGCGATTCGGCGATTTCCTCATAACTCAGTTCCTCAATATCCCGTAGATGCATCACAAGTCGTTGTTTTTCAGGCAATTGCTGCATCATCAATTTAACTCTGGCCACCAAATCATCCTGCTCTGTGGCTTGTGCTGGTGTTACCGTATTGCTACTCCGTTCAGCAACCCCTTCCAAGGGGGCGGTACGTCGCAGCGATTGGCTTCGGGTTTTGTCGAGCGATCGGTTGCGGGTCAAGGTCATGCACCAGGCTTCCCAATTTTGTACGTTGTCCGATTGCTCCGGGGCCGTTTTCCAGACCTTTTCCAGCACCTCCTGGACTACATCTTCCGCCTCGTGCACGCTACCGGTGATCCGCAGCGCGAATCGGTATAGTTTGTGTCGGATAGGAAAAACCTGTTCGTGAAAGATTGCCCAAGTCATGCAGTTTCGCGCCTTATTTAATAGCCAGACGGCGTGCAGCGGGCGATGTTACAGCAATCGCATTTTTTTTCAGGAATTTTTTTTCGAAAGCTTTTTCAAGAAAACTTTTGCGTCCTGCCAACGTTCGGTACTTTTACAAGCCATCCACTACTCCACGATTATGAAAAAACTACTTTCCCTTGCCCTTTTCGCCGCCATTGCGCTCGGCGCATGCACCAGTGACCCTTCCACCGCTGTTGCCAAAAACAAGCAAAAGGACCTTACTGTCCTCACAGAAGAAAACGCCCAATGGCAACATGAAAACCTGCGACTCTACCCGGTGTTGGCCTCGGCAGAGCTGGCCGAAGCAAATGCCAATTTGAAAAACCTCAAAACCCTTGCGGAGGCCATGAAAAACCCCAGCTTCCGGGTGATGGAACAAAAACAATTCGGTCGCAGCACCCAGGAATGGTATCATGGGCTGACGGTCCAAAACAAATCGCAGGATACGGTGCTGCTGCTGTCGGGCGATGTGGTCAAAGGCGGGAACCAAGACCGTGTAATTGCCCATCATGAGGTGATACTGCCCATGACCGTGCGCAACATTGAGGTGTTCTGCGTTGAAGCGGGACGTTCTACGTACTACGACCCCGCTGCTCCTGCCGCAGAAAAAGAGGCTGCCGCCTTTAAAGGATATTACAATGTGGCCAGCCCGCAAGTCCGTCGTGCAGTACAAAACAGTGGTAACCAGCAAGAGGTGTGGGATGCCGTGGCAAAAGTGACCAAAGCCAACAACGCAGAATCTTCCACCAAGGCCTACACGGCGCTCGACAATGAAAGCCAGGAAAAACAACGTCGGGATGCTTATTTGAGGCATTTGGAAAATCCCTTTGCAGCCCATCCCGAGGTGGTAGGGGTAGTCGCGGTTTGTGGCGATAAGGTTCTCGGCGTAGATATATTTGGCAACCCAGACCTGTTCCGCAGGAACTATTCCGCGCTCTTGCATGGCTATGTGGCCGAGGCCGCTGTGGCTTCCTCCAAATCAAAAATTCAGGAAGCGGAAGTGCAATCCGCCTTCAACAAAGTGGCCCGTATGGCTGCCCCACACGCCAAAAGCGACGAATCCGCCGGGAAATTCGCTTGGGGCGGCACTTGGGTGCATTTGTTTGGGAATTATGAGTGATTAGTGATTAGTGATGAACGATGAACGATGAACCAGTAACCAATAACCAACACCCAGTAACCATCAACCACCCATCATCATGACCAGTTTCTTCGACAAACTAGACCGTCCGCCCATGCAAGCAGCCGCCACACTGGCCGTTGCGGTACTGATCATGGGCATAGGCTGGGCCTTCACCGCTGCCGGGATATTCACGGTAGACCGATTGTATGCCTGGTCTATCGGGGCTGCGCTGATGCTGTTTTTCGCGATGATGAACAGTCTCCTGAGCCTTCGGGCCGAAAGTTTTGTCAAATACTGGGGCGCTGCGATTTACAGTTATATGGGCCTTGGATTGGGCACCAGTTTGGCCGCTTGGGGCTTTTCGGGCATACCGCTCAACGATGCGGGCAGTTATCGATGGATTTACATCGTGGTGACGGTTGGTTTCATTGTTTTTCTCAGCATGGTCAATGTGATGAAAGCCATCGTCCGGTATGCTGAAAAAGAAGAATGGAACGCACCTAGAAGACGTTGAGGGCCGTTTCTTAAGCTTGTCAGTCATTTGCATGCCTCGGTTGTGCCAATTAGCCCTACCTTTGCGCTAATATGACTAATGCTGAAATGAATCACACGCTTCCAGATACTGAGGAGAAAGTGCCTGTTCCGCTGACCATACCGGAAATAGAGACCGATGAGGATGTGCAAGCAAGTGAAGAATACTTCGAACGCCATGAAATCGTGGCAGACCCCAAACAGACCTTGATTCGCCTCGATAAATTCCTGATGGACCGACTGGCCAATCGGTCCAGAAACAAGGTCCAGAACGCCATTCGCGCCGGATCTGTCCGCGTAGACGACCGTGATGTAAAGCCTAATTATCGCGTGCGACCTGGCAATACCATTTCCATCGTGTTGCCCAAATCGCTCGAAGAGAACTTTGACATTACCCCGCAAGACATCCCCCTGAACATTGTGTATGAGGACAGCGATGTATTGGTGGTCAACAAACCCTTTGGCCTAGCCGTACACCCAGGGGTTGGTATCCCAAACGGAACCTTGGTAAACGCCGTTGCCTGGCATTTACAGGAAGAAGCAGCCAAACTGCCCGTGAAAGAAGGGAATGAACCCAATCGCGCAGGCATCGTGCACCGCATCGACAAAGACACGACGGGCATCATGGTGGTGGCGAAAAATGGCTACGCCATGACCCACCTCGCCAACCAGTTTTTCCAACACACCATCGAACGGCGATACTATGCCCTGGTGTGGGGCAATATGGAAGGGGATTCGGGGACCATTCGGGGGAATATCGGCCGAAACCCAAACGACCGTCGTCTTTTTATGGTTTTTCCAGAGGGCGAAGACGGCAAATGGGCCGTGACACACTGGAAAGTAGTGGAGCGTTTTTATTATTGCACCCTTGTGGAATGTCGTTTGGAAACGGGCCGAACCCACCAAATCCGAGTCCACCTAAAGTCCATCGGACACACCCTTTTTGGCGACATCCGCTATGGAGGCAATAAAATCTTGAAGGGAACTTTATACCCAAAATACCGTCAATTTGTGGAAGCAAGCCTGGCTTTGTTGCCCCGGCAAGCACTCCATGCAAAGATTTTAGGGTTTGAACACCCCACCAAAAAAGAACACGTTCGCTTTGAATCCGAACTTCCGGAGGATATGCAAACCGTGATTGAACGCTGGCGGGGGTATGTTATGGACCGCGGCTGACCTAACCCTAAGGCAATCCGGCAATTTAAGGACCGAGTACCCATGCGCGAATCCCACCCAGTCATAAAGAACGAACTCCTGGCGTATCTGCTACGTCCGCAGCGCATCGTGTTCATCGTGAACCCGAAGGCGGGGACGAACATGCAAAAGCACTTCCGTGAAAGTGTGGACAACCATTTGAATCACAAGAAGTTCGAATATGGAATTTGGTTCACCGAACAGGAAGGCCATGCCTCCGAACTGGCAAAAAAAGCCTTGGAAGAAGGCTATGAAATCGTGGTGGCTGTGGGCGGGGATGGCTCCATCAACGAGGTTGCCTCTGCTTTGGTGGGTACCGAAGCCATCGTTGGAATCATACCGGCAGGTTCGGGCAATGGCCTGGCGATGCATTTGGGATATGGTCGGGACATCGATTCGGCCATCAAAAAACTCAACACGGCGGAGGTAAAGACCATCGATTGCGGCACCATGAATGGACGTCCGTTCATCAATATCGCCGGCGTAGGTTTTGACGGGCTGGTATCCAACCTGATGAAAGGAAGCCATTGGCGGGGGTTTTTGCCCTACTTTTTGAAATCGGTGGAAGCTGGATTGCGCTACACCCCTCGCGAATGCCGTATTGAATTGGACGATAAGACCTTGACCCTCACTTGTTTTGCCATCAGCATCGCCAATGGGCCTATGTATGGCTACAACTTCCAAATTGCGCCGGATGCCCAGCTGGACGACGGACTTTTTGAGGTGGTCATTTTGAAAGATGCGCCGGTTTGGCAGTATTTTGCTGCGGTTCCTTCTATGTTGAACAGCAAGATATACGAGGCCGATTTTGTGGAACATTACGCCGCGCGCCGGGTCAAAATTTCCGTGGATGGCGAAAACCACGTCCACCTGGACGGAGAAGGCATGGTGGTGGAAGGTGATTTGTATTTTGAAATGAAACCTGCAGCACTCAAAGTATTGGTGCCCACTAAACCCTAAACCCACTAAACCCTCAACCGTCTAAACTCAAAAATGAGTAAACAAAAAAACTTCAATTCACTGTCAAGCCTAGGCGGCCTTGTATTTTCTACCGACCCTGATTTTAAATTGGAAGAAGATGAGGCTCCGGTGGAGAACAAACTTGCGGCACAGCAAAATTTAAGGATATGGCTGGAACGTGGGAAAGGTGGCAAAGAAGCCACCGTTATCAAGGGTTTTTTGGGGCCGACCGACAATCTGGAAGCACTCGCCAAATTGCTGAAAAGCAAATGCGCCGCGGGGGGCAATGCCAAAGATGGCAACATCATCGTTCAGGGCGACCACCGCGATAAGGTGCTGAAACTGTTGTTGGAATTAGGGTATAAAAACACCAAAAAAGCAGGCGGTTAGGAGGTACGATTTGCGAAGTACGAGGTACGTTTGACACCTA
>JALHPW010000183.1 GCA_022842255.1 Saprospiraceae bacterium
TGGGTTTTGCTTTGGGATCTTTGGGAGGCTCGGGTTGAAGGGCGTAATCTCCCGAAAGTGGGAAGGATTGTTTGGGTTTGGGCGGGTTCCCTAGGGAAAGAATCCAGCGCACCATTTCACCCGCGTCTTCTTCACTGATTTGTGGGTGTGCGCTCATCACAGTTTGTCCCCAATTGCCTGCACCGCCCTTGATTATTTTTCGAGAAAGGTCGCGCACCGCAAAATCACTCTTTCGATAACGCTCCGCAACGGCTTGATAGGAAGGCCCATTTACCAACCGGTCTTCGGCATGGCAGGTGCCACAATCGGAGCGGCCAATCAGCGTCTTGCCACGTGCATATTCAGCGGCTTGCTGGGCCACTTGGTGTCCTTGCGCAATACTGGTGATGTCAAACCCGGTTTCGAGGTAATCAATCGTAGTGGCCACGGTATTCGGGGCAATGGAACCGTTGTCCAATGAGCCATCCTCGGCGTCCGTCACCACCAATCGGTATTTCAACACCTGTCCGGGCTGGTAAAAACTACGGTTTCTGCCGCCAAAATCCCAACGGACCAGGGGAGGTTCGTTGCCCGCATTGATTTTTAGTTTGACTGTTTTGGAGGCCCCTTCGTTGTCCGTCACCTTTAGTTTTGCCTCATAAGTACCCGGTCTAGAATAGATATGCACGATGCTGTCCAATTCATTCCGTTTCGTTTCGCCCTTTATTAAATCCCTGGAAATGCCCCCTCGGGCTGTGGCGTATTTTGCGTCAAATATCTTTACAGGCGTTCCATCTCCAAAATCGAGTTCGTAATGTAGTTTTTCCCCGTCATAGTCTTTGGTGTCCGACAAATCAAAACAGGCAGCAAAGGGCGCGGCACCTGCCGTTTTGGTGGCCTGGATGGAGGGCATAGGCGGACGGTTTCCGCGCACATAATCGATGCGCGACAGGCGGGCGTCGGGGTTGGTGGCAAACCATTGGGTGCCGTATTCCAGCACCCAAATGGAGCCATTTTTGTCGATTACCATATCCATGGGGCGCGACAGTTTGATCTGTTCGCCAAAGGGTTCCATCCGGCTGAAATTACCCAATGAATCCACCGTTACGGCCATCATCCAGCCCCGCATCCATTCGTAGATGATGAGTTTTCCATCGTAATACTCAGGCATCCGGGTCTCTGCCGGGTATTGGTCGCAGTAATAGGTGGGGCCTGCCATGGCATTGCGGCCACCGGTACCGACGAGCGGGAATTCCGGCGAATTGCCATAAGGGTACCAGATAAAAGCGGGTTGGGCGGGGGGTAGTTCGCGCTTCCCGGTGTTGTTGGGCGAGTTGTTGATAGGATGTAGCGGGTCGTGCAGCGGGTAGTTTTTTCCGGTGGCAAAATCATGCTCCCGGTAAGGTTTGTTGTTGCCCACAAAATAAGGCCAACCAAAAAATCCGGCAGCTCGGGCGCGGTTCACCTCATCGTGGCCTTGTGGTCCGCGCGCAGTGTCCGGCTCGCCCGCGTCTGGACCAACCTCGCCCCAAAAGAGGAGTTTTCTGCGGCTGTCGAAGGAAATTCGGAACGGGTTGCGGCTGCCCATGGTGTAGATTTCAGGGCGACCACCGGTTTCTTCGGGAGATTTACCGTTGATATTGGAGGATTGGTAATTGACGACGTGGTCGGCTTGGGTAGCAAATAAATTCCCGGCTGGGCAGATGTAGCTCCCATCGGCCAGTGGTTTTATCCTCAAAACCTTGCCCCGCAAATCCATGGTATTGGAGGAAGACTTTTGGGCATCCCAGGCGCTCCGTCCAGGGCTTTCGTCGGAAGGGGAATATCCTTCGGAAGCAAAGGGATTGGTATTGTCGCCGGTGCTGAGGTACAGGTGCCCTTCTGAATCGAACTCTATACTTCCGCCGGTATGACAGCATTCCTCGCGTTGTACTGCCACTTGCAGAATTATCTTTTCGGAGTTCCTATCCAATGAATCGCCTTGAAAAACAAAGCGCGAAAGGTTGTTCACCGCCTCGTTCCCGACGGGTGAATAGTAAAGGTAAATCCAATGATTATCAGCATAATTTGGGTCGAGTGCGAGCCCCATCAGACCGTCCTCGTGTTCGGAATGCACGGGCAATTTATAGACTATGTTTACCAAGCCCGAGGCTGGGTCGAAGAGTTTGATTCCGCCGCGTCGTTCGATAAAAATGATTTTGCCATCGGGGAGGATTTCCAGCTCCATGGGTTCGGTGAGCTCTTCCGCCAACACCGTTTTTTGAAAACGGGTAGGATCCGGGATTTCTGGCGTTCGGCACGCTGTGTAGTCCAAGCGTTTTTGTTTTCCGATGGCGTACCGGATACCGCCCAATACGTGTTTTAAAAATTCAGGTTCGGCATAACTTTCCTTGGTGTGGCCAAGGGCGGTGTAAAATGCCCGTCCGCCGTCGTACGCATGATACCAAGAGGCCGGGTGGCAGGGCTTTTGACCGGCGGATTGGTCGGTACAGTTGGTTCCGCCCTTGTAACTAGACTCGTCGAGGCTAAGCAGCACATTGACATTAGGGTTAAGGTTTTTGAAATTGTACCATTCATCGTGGCGTTGCCAGGTATCGCCGAGGTGTTTGGTGGCGGGATGCTCGTGGTTTTCAACCCGGAGCGTGGCAGTTTGTTGTTCCGGGTGACTGCTAAAATAGCCGCCTGCAAGGCCTCCGTACCAGGTCCAGCCGTACTCGGTATCGGTGGCCGAGTGGATACCTACATAACCGCCTCCCGCCTGGATATACCGTTCAAAATCAGTCTCTTGCGCGGGATCTAGCACATCGCCCGTGGTACATAGAAATACGACGGTATTGTATCTGCGCAGGTTTTTGGCATTGAAGTCCTCGGCGTCTTCGGTGGTATCCACGGCGATGCCGTTGGCCAGGCAGAGCTTGCGCAATGCGGCGGTGGCGGTAGGGATACAATCGTGGCGATAGCCTTCGGTTTTGGAAAAGATGAGGATACGTGGTGGGATATGCTCAGAACAATTTGGCAGGAAGATGGTGAGGGCTAGGAATGGGAGGAGGATGCGGAGCGTCTGCAACATGAAAAGTTCTGTATTTTATTTTGAACGGGAAAAGTAGGAGTTGTTTTTGCTTTTGACTGCTTTATTTTTGCCAAAATTCACACAGCTTAAACTTCGATTAAAATTTCACCTCATAAGCATTGTTTCTCCGCTTAAACAGACTTTTGCCATTCCGTCCATCTCTCATTTTTGCATAAAACATTCAAAATGAATCTAAAACCACTCTTAATCGCAGCCTTAGCATTGCTCCTGTGGCTCCCTGGTTGTAAACAAACCAGTACCGACTACCAACAAAAAGCCAATAACCCCGAGTTCATGCACGCCGGGGTGCGCCGAATCACCGATATCATTCGACATGATATTTTTGCACCTCCCGTATCCTCCCGTATCTATGCCTACTCGGCAGTGGCGGCTTATGAAGCCCTCGTACCTGGCTTCCCTGCCTACCAAAGCCTTGCCGGACAGCTCAATGGCCTCACCCCTGGCCCAAAACCTCAAGCTGGGAAAGAATACTGCTACCCCCTGGCTAGCGCCAACGCACAACTAATCGTCGGCAAACAACTCGTATTCTCTGAAGGGGATGTAGAGGATTTGAAGGAAAAAATCTTCGAAGACTTCCAAAAGATGAATATGCCCCAGGAAGTGTACGACCGCTCTATGGCATACGGTGAAGCCGTGGCAAAGCACATCTTGGCCTGGTCCAAAACCGATAACTATGCCCAGATCCGCAGTGCCCCAAAGTTCACCATCGACGTGGAAAGCCCTTCGCGCTGGCGCCCAACCCCACCCGCTTACGGCGATGCCCTGGAGCCTCACTGGCCTAAAATTCGCCCTTGGGTAATGGACTCCTGCAGCCAATTCAAATCCGACCCACCGGTATCCTTCAGCACCGACAAAAACAGCGAGTTCTACAAACAAGCCTTGGAAGTCCGTGATATTGTGAATGCAAAAAACGCTGAAAATGAAGCCATTGCATGGTACTGGGACGACAACCCTTTTGCCATGGAGGTGAGTGGTCACGTTGCTTTTGCCAAGAAAAAAATCAGCCCCGGAGGCCACTGGATGAACATCGTGGGCCATGCCTGTCGCAAAGCAAACGCAGACATCATGACTTCCGCCGAAGCCTATGTCAAAGTCGCTTGCGCCCTGGCAGATGCCTTTATTGCTAGCTGGGATATCAAATACAAAACCAACCTGATTCGCCCGGAATCGTACATCAATCAGTACATCGACCCGAGCTGGCAGCCATTGATCCAAACGCCTCCGTTCCCAGAACATACGAGCGGCCACAGCACCATTTCAATGGCCTCTGCTGCGGTTTTGACCGGTTTGTTTGGCGATAATTTCACGTTTACGGATAGTACAGAAGTTGAGTTTGGTATCGACCCGCGCACCTTCAAATCATTCTATCAGGCTTCAGAAGAGGTGGGCATGAGCCGCCTTTACGGAGGCATCCACTACCGTCGTGGCAACGAAGCGGGTTTGAAATGCGGCAAGGAAATCGGTCAGTTCGTCCTACAGGATCTGAAGACGCGCAAATAATATGAACCAACTCTTTTTCACCCAAAAAATAGAAAATGGTTTTGCCGTTTTCGAGGAAGAAGAAGGCCGACATTTGACCAGTGTGCTTCGTAAAAAAACTGGCGACCTGCTCCAACTCACCGACGGGAAGGGGTTTTTCTACGAAGCCGAATTAACGGATGCGGGCAAGCGACAGGTGCTTGCCCGCATCGTTTCTAAAACCGAGGCTGCAATACTGCGCCCCGCTCGACTCCACATAGCCATCGCGCCCACCAAACAGATGGAGCGCCTAGAGTGGTTTTTGGAAAAAGCCACAGAAATCGGCGTGGACGAAATCACGCCCCTGCTTTGTAAACGATCCGAAAGGGACACCCTCCGACTCGATCGACTGGAAAAGATTCTGGTGTCGGCCATGAAACAATCCTTGCGGGCATGGCTGCCAAAACTCAACCAACCCACTCGTTTCCAGGACTTTGTAAAAAAATCAGGCGAGGCGCAAAAACGCCTCGCCTGGTGTGCTGACGAACCATTGCCCCACCTGAAAAACACATTGGCGGCCAACCAAGACGTCGTGATTGCCATTGGCCCGGAAGGCGATTTCTCCCGGGAGGAAGTACAACTCGCACTCGCAAATGGCTTTCAAGGCGTAAGCCTAGGCCAAGCCAGACTGCGTACGGAAACGGCTGGGTTGCTGGCTGTTGGGATATTTGAGATATTGAGATATTGAGATATTGAGATATTGGTTACAAGCCCAATTATCCTAATATCTCAATATCCTAATTTCTTACGCATCACTGTCCAATCAAAATAGGCGCAGTCTTCCCACTCCCCATGATGACCACTTTTGAATTGGGCGAAAGCGCGAGCTCTCGTTGGGCCTTGATTTGCTCGTACTGCAGCAATTTATCGGTCAGGGTAGAGGTCAGGATGCGCTGATAATCCGAAATACCTTGCGCTTCCACACGCTTTCGGTCGGCCTCTTGCCGCTCTTTATCCAGCACGAATTTCATTTTTTGGGCCTCCTGTTCGGCATTGATTTTGGATTCGATGGCGAGTTTCACCGATTCGGGCAGCGTGATGTTTCGGATCAAAATATCCTCCAAAACGATGCCGCGCTCCGCAAAATCCTTTTCAATGGTTTGGGTGATTTTTATCTGAAACTCCTCGCGTTTGGTGGAATAAAGGGCTACCGCATCGTAATAAACCGCATTGTCGCGGATTTTTGTTCGCGCCAGGGGGCGGATGATTTTGTCGGTGATTACCTCCCTCGTTCCCGTATTCCGTAGAATATCCGGTGCCTTGTCCGGCACAATATGGTACAACACCGAAAGATCGATGATGACCTCCAAACCATCGGCAGCAAGCACGCGAATGGCATCGTCACCACCCTTGGCACCTTCATCGTGCACGGCCGACATGGTGTAGTTTTGGGTACGGACGTCAAATTTTTTGATTTCTACCAGTGGGTTCACCACATTCAAGCCTTCCGTCAGGATGCCTGTTTGGATAGAGCCAAAAAGGGTTTTTACCCCGACTTCACCGGGCTGAATTTGTACAAAGCAGGAGGAAGACAAGCCAAGCAGGATAATCGCAAATCCTATGTACCGCGCGGTTTTTCCAGCGGTAGCGAGGTTGGGGTTGGCCTTGGCCAGCGAGGCGCCCAGCACGATGGCAAAAACGCCTAAAAAGATAAAGAACATGATTGAGTTTGTTTGAATGGTTGAATGCAACAGCTATTTCACTTCCGAGCAACACTCCTGAAAATGTAGAAAAATGTAGTCCCAAGTGTTGCAATCAGCAAAAAAGGCAGTGGCCAAAAGCCCAAGCCTTCGGTCTGATTTTGCGCAATTCCAATGGTATACCAAACCAGAAAAGCGAAAAGCAACATCACAAGGGTCTTCATCGCCCGAATGAATCGGGTAGCCATACTATACTGACGCTCAGCATTTTCGGGGGTAATTTTTACGGTGTAATTGAAGCGGTCTGGCCTGCGATTGATGAAGGTCATCACGACAAACATCAAGGTGCCTAACCCCGGAAGTATCCACAAGGTAGATTTTGAACCAAAAGCATCGGCACGACCATCTGGCCCAAAATGGGTAGGAATTTGCTCAGGCAATTGGCCATAATGGAGCACGCACAGGACAAGCATGGTTAGCAGGCCTAGTGCCGCCAGGATTTCCATGGCATAATCCATTGATTGCAAGGGGATAGGGATTTGGGGGCGTTCAGATTTTGATAAGAATGCCATTTGGACAAAAAGTTGATTTGGTCGGTAAAACTACCTCAAATGTGTACCAATAGCAGGACTTACAACACGTTTTTTTCGAGCAACGTCCGGCGGAACTCGGCGAGGGGCCTTAAAGTTGTCTCGAACGCTTGAGTTTGGTTGATAAAGCCAACGCAGAGTGGTTTTGAACACTATGTGCATGAATCAATTGAAAATCAAATTTTTGCATCAATCAAATCATCAAAATCACTTTAATCAGAGTATAAAGTTGATATCAACCTTTTGAGACAGCCTCTACTCAAAATTAATTCCAGCAATAAACCCATACAACGTATGCGTGCTAACGGTCGCTGAAAATTTAAGATTTATGCTGTCTCTGACTTGTAAGAGTTGAAATTGAACCAGGTATTCACGGTTTTCACTTGTTGAATCCTTCATCATCTCCAAAATCTGAAAACCTCGAATTTTCGTTTCCTTCGTCTTGCCATACTTGATATCCATGTTTTCAAGCTGTTTTTGAAATGTGGATAGACGATTGTCTTGCTGAATTTCCGGGATGAATTTAGCTTGCATGGTTGGATAGTCTCCACTGACAAAGTATGCCGAAACGCTATCCAACTGGGGCTGGGCTTGCAAAACCATCCCTAATTCCCCAGCACTGTATTCAATGATTTTCTGCTGATTGTCAAACGGAACCTGGACCGTGTACGTTTTGAAAAAATTCCTTTCGGTTTCAGACAAGTGGGAATAACAATACCAGGCGCAGTAAGAAGCTGGCACACGTGCACTTGTGTAATAATTTTTCAAATCTTCACATTCAAGCGAAATGCGATAGTAGCCCTCAGAATCCTTATCAGAATCGGCGATTGTGCTGATGCCGTTTTTCATGTGTATTCGCCCGTCAAAATATTGGGAGAGGTGGCGCATGATTTCCTGGTCATTCGCTGAAATTGAAATGACCTCGGCATTATTACAGCCCATCAGGATCAGAAAAAATGCAGCGTAAAAGGGGGTGGTTTTCATAAATGCTGTTGGTAAAAGATAAATGATTTGTTCTGCAACCTATCGTTAAATGCTTACAAACCTTACCATTCCAGCAGCATTTTGGGTATCAAAAGTCAATTATTCAAATACCACCTCCACCACATCCTCCACCTTCAAGCCAAAAAGGGTGGCCGCCCGACCCATATTCACTGCGATTTCTAGGTATCCAGCGGTGTTGAACAGACAAAGTTGTTCGCCAACCGCTACATCGCAGTAGTTGCCCGAAAGCTGGGCGATTGGGTCATTTCGTTTAAAATATAGGGAAAATGGTCGCCCGTTAGCTGCGCTTTCAAACACTTCGCGGCGGATATTGACCACCACGTTTTCAAAATTATCCACGTGAATCACGGTACCACGAATCTGTGTCGGCGTGATGACGGGCTGAATGCTGATGCGTTCGAGCAAGGGGGCCGCGTATTCCCCAAGTTCCTCAAAGGGTTTGCCTTCAGCCAAGTGTGCCACAGCTTCCGCAAAAATGTTTTTCACCGCGAAATGCTCTGCCGGATTGGCGTATAAATTGCGCAAGTCTGTGGGCTCGATGTTGGAAAAAAGCAAAGAAAGCAACCCATTGTCGGGCGCTACAAAAAAATGTCCTTCACGCCGCGCCACCACAAAGCGAAAATCCGACTGGTACACGCAGTTCACCCCAATGAGGTGGATACTTCCTTCCGGAAACTCATGCCACACATTGGCAACCACAAAAGCCCCTCTTACAATATCAAAAGGGGCAATATCATGCGAAACATCGACCAGGTTCAGCGTTGGTACACGTCGTAA
>JALHPW010000184.1 GCA_022842255.1 Saprospiraceae bacterium
GCGTATCAATAGACTTTGGATAATCGCCTTGCTGGCTTTGGGGACCTTTGGTCTCGAAGCCCGAGAGCCGGATGGTCTGCGGAAAGCGCCTAAGACCATTAAAAAAGCGCAGTATCGCGACCTTTGTGCCAACTCGGAGAGCGATATCGACCAAGCGATCAACAACGTACGAGCCCGTCTTTTGGGTGGTGGTGACTGTTGGTGGGACTTGACCCGGGGACGTTATATCGTTCCTAAAGTTGACCCAGCTTCCGGTCAGCCTGAAGTGTCGTCCATCTTTGCGGGCGCAGTTTGGCTGGGTGGGATTGACCCGGGCAACAACCTGAAACTGGCTTGCCAAGACTATCGCAGTGATGGCAAAAACGACTTTTGGCCTGGCCCAATTTCGTTGTCGGGGGTTACTGAATCCTTTACTTGTGCCGACTGGGACCGTCACTTCCGTGTAACGGGCGACGAGATTCGCAGGCACTTGGCCAACATCGCCAAAGGCAACCTCAACGAAAACGATATCCCAAGGGGTGTCAAGGGGTGGCCAGCAAAAGGCAACGAATACTTCTTGTCGGTTTGGGGTTTTGATTTGCCATTTACGGAACAGGCACTTGCTGGTTTCTACGACCAAGGTCCTACGTTCGGTACCTACGAGCCACTTGAGGGCGACTATCCTTCCATCGAAATTCGAGGATGTCCTTTGGACAAATATCCGGATGAGATGATATTTTGGATCTACAACGACCATGGCGGCGGCCAGGCCCACGCCCGTACCAACGGTAAAGTCATTCAAATGGAGGTGCAGGTGCAGGCATTTGGTTACACCACCAACGATGAGCTGAACGACATGACGTTCCAGCGTTACAAGCTGATCAACCGTGCTACGGACCGTATTGACTCGATGTTTTTCGCCATGTGGATTGACCCAGACTTGGGCTGTGACGAAGATGACTACATCGGTTGCGACACGGCTAAAAGTTTGATGTACATCTACAACCAGGACCAAGTAGACGGTAACCCTGGCGCAACTTGCCCTAGTGGTGCTGCTACCTATGGTTCAAACATTCCATTGTTGGGTGTGGACTATTTCCGTGGTCCATTGGGATTCCGTACAGAACCCGATACCAATACGGCCGACCCTAACGACTTCATCGACGTAGAATATGAGTTGGGCATGAACTCGTTCATGTACTACAACCGTGGTGGTGGTGGCCAAGGCGACCCATCTGCTCCGAACGAATACTACAACTATATCACAGGTACCTGGCGCGACAACACGCCGCTCACGTATGGTGGTAGTGGTTATGCTCCGGGTAACCCTGGTGCAGCGCGGATTCGCTATTGCTTCACCGAGCCACCAAACGATGCTGCTGGCTGGAGCATGTGTACCGCCAACCTGCCTTTGGGCGACCGTCGTACGCTGCAGGCTTCTGGTCCATTTACCCTGAAGCCTGGTGCTGTAAACGAGCTGATTATCGGTGTGCCATGGGTGCCAGATATTGACTACCCATGTCCTGATATGGAAGGTCTTTTCCGTGCCGACAAACTGGCACAAGGTCTGTTTGACAACTGCTTTGAACTTTTGGATGGTCCTGACGCGCCTACGGCCGACTGGATTGAACTGAACAAAGAAGTAGTAGTGGTATTGACGAACAAGCCATACCCAGAGTCCAACAACTTCAACCTGGAAAACGAAGACTATCAGCAGATTGACTTCTTGGCTCCTGATATCTTTACGAAGAGCGACAACCCTGACTCCGTGGATTTGGCGCGTTACAAATTCGAAGGCTATTTGATTTATCAATTGCGCGACGAAAACGTGTCTGCCAAAGATTACAGCAACCCAGAGCAAGGTCGACTGGTGTATCAGGTTGACATCAAAAACGGTATCAGCAAACTGTACAACTGGGAAGAAACACGCGACCCGGCTACCAACAAAAAAGTGTACTATCCAGTGTTGCAGGTAGACGGTGCCGACAAAGGCATTCGCCATACTTTCAGCATCACCGAGGATAAGTTCGCTGCTGGCAACGACAAGCGACTAATCAACCACAAGAAGTATTTCTTCTCGGTTATTGCGTATGCGCACAACAGTTTCGGCCCACTTGATCCGTTTGCACAACCCGTAACCGGTCAACAACGTCCATACCTGGCAGGCCGTCGGAACATTCAGGTGAAAACCGTTATTCCACGCCCAGTAGTAGACTTGTCCCTAAACAGTGTGTATGGGGAAGGTGTAGTGGTTACACGATTGGAAGGCCAAGGTGTAGGCGGTAATTTCGTCGACTTGGACGATGATACACGCAACACCATCCTGGACAACGGTTTTGACAGCACGCTCACCTATCTGCCAGGCCGTGGCCCGCTTACAGTGACGGTGTTCAATCCATTCGAAATTCAGGATGGGGAGTATGAACTCTCCTTCGTGGATGGTAGCCTCACCGATACCAAATTGGATGATACCACCCGTTGGGAATTGCGTAAACTCCCTGATGGTCAGGTGATTAAGTCAGAAAAGACCATAGATAAGCTCAATGAGCAGATTATCTTGGAATACGGATTCTCCATCAGTATCGCCCAAGGCTCAGAGCCAGGTTCAAAGGCAGATGAGCGAAATGGCGGTATTGGCGCTGAAGTAGAGTATATGGACCCAACCAATGCTTGGCTCTTTGGCTGGGCGGATGATGCGTTTGGGAATCCGTTCTTCAACTTTGTCAAAACGGGCGCCTTGGAAGAAGACGAAACCCTCGACCCCAACCAAGGCTTGAGTACGCTGGGTGATGGTTGGTTTGTACCTTATGTTTTGGCCGACTGGGATACGGAAGCAACAGAGCTTCCAGTATTGACACCAGCCTGGACAAACACACTGAACAATGCTGCCGTTGGGAACAGGACTCAGAAATTGGCGCAGTTGCCAAACGTCGACATTGTATTGACCAGCGACAAATCGAAGTGGAGCCGCTGTGTGGTTATTGAAACCGCTTCCAGCGTGTACTCTTCTGACACCAGCGTGGTTAAACTGCAAAACAATGGCAATAAGGGTCGCAAAATGTTCGATACGCGCTATAGCTTGTCGGTAGGAAAGAACGACTCAAACGGTGATGGTCTTCCAGATCCGGATGGCGAACTGAACGCTTCTACTGCACCAGCCAACCAAGGTATTCCTGCGGCTTTCCAAGGCCAGCCAGTGTACGGTATGAGTTGGTTCCCTGGTTATGCAATCGACGTAGAAACGGGTCGCAGGCTCAATATTTTCTTTGGCGAAAACTCAGGTTACTCCTCTTCGCTCGATCCTAATTTCACGGGTCGCGATATGCTTTGGAACCCAACGGATCAGTTTACCGATCCCGACCTTCCAAACTTCTGGGGTGGCGCTGTATTGGGTGGTCACCACTGGATTTATGTGATGAACACCAATTATGACTCTTGTACGGCACTCCGCAAACGTATCACACCTGAATTTGGTGCTGATGCATTGAAAGTGCAGCAAATTGGTCGAATCGCATGGGCAGGTATGATTCAGTTGGCTACTGGCTACAAAATGAAGTCGCTTAACGACGGGCTTATCCCAACGGATACGCGTATCAAACTCCGTGTGGACAATACCTACCAGACCTGGTACAACGACAACGATTCTAACAAAAAAACGGGCCACCCGAAATACCTGTTCAAAATTGAAGGTCGTGAGCCTTCTGCATTGACTGAGATTGCTGTCGAAAACGCACTGGATTCGGTGAAAATGGTGCCTAACCCATACTATGGATTCTCGGAATATGAAACTTCCCAGTTCTCCAATACGGTGAAGATTACCAACCTGCCTGGCAAGTGTAAGGTGACCATTTACTCGCTTGATGGTAAGTTTATTCGTCAGTACAACCGCGACGAGCAATACATGCCATACGATCAAATCTCCCCGGCTATTGAGTGGGATTTGAAAAACAGCAGAGGTATCCCAGTGGCTAGTGGTGTGTATCTGGTACATATCAACGCACCGGGTATGGGCGAGCGGACACTGAAGTGGTTTGGTATAGGGCGACAATACGACCCCTCGGGGCTTTGATGTAACGACTTTCAAAGTTGAGAGGGTTGATAGGGGAGGATGATGTTGAAGATTGAACCAAGATAAGCGCAAGCTTTTGACTCAATTATCAACATCATCTACCCTCATCAACCCTCATCAACCTTTTTAAAACACACACACATTCATTCGTCATGAATAGAAAATACACACTACTGTTTGCCCTTGTAGCCCTTTTTGGTACCCGTGTTGTCCTTGCGGGCAACCCTGACCGTCAAGGGGAGGCAGGAGCCAACCAGTTGATTATCAATCCTTGGGCGCGTTGCGCTGGTCTTCATGCCATGAACACTTCCAACACGGTTGGACCAGAGGCTATGTATCTCAACGTAGCGGGTCTTTCTCGTGTAACTGGCTCACAAATTCAACTTGGCCATACCCGCTACATCGCTGACATCAACCTCAATGCAATTGGGTTTGCACAACCAGTTGGAAAAGGTGGGGGCGTTTTTGGGGTCAGCCTCATCGCCATGGATCTTGGGGAGTTTGATTACACCACCACAGAAACCCCAGAGGGTTCAGGTGCTACTTTTAGCCCAACCTATTTTAATATGGGGCTTTCTTACGCACACCTTTTTGAAAACAAAGTGTCGGTAGGGGTAACTGCTAAGCTTGTCAACGAATCTGTTTCCAATGCGGCTGCCCGTGCATTTGCACTGGACGCAGGGGTGCAGTACGTGACCGGCGAAAACGACAATTTCAAATTTGGTATCTCGTTGCGCAACGTGGGTTCCAAAATGCGTTTTTCCGGGGAAGGTCTTTCCAAGCAATTGCCTAATCCTGGGCCAATCGACTACAACAGTACCTACTACGAACGTTCTACAGCCTACGAATTGCCTTCACAGCTCAACATTGGTGCGTCTTATGATTGGCTTTTAGGCGCAAAAAATCGCCTCACCTTGATGGGCAATTTTACGTCGAATGCCTTCTCTCGCGACCAGTTGGGTGGTGCTTTGGAACTTTCGGTTAGCAAAAACTTCGGTCTCCGTGTAGGATACAAAGCCGAATTGGATGCACCAGAGGAAGAAGCTACCATCGATAATGGCATCAGTGGGGGTATCAGCTTCTCCGTTCCAGTGCGCAAAGGGTCTGATACCCGCATCGGATTGGATTACGGCTATCGTCAAACCAAGGTTTTCAACGGTATCCACAACCTGGGCCTCCGCCTGGAATTCTAAAATTTTGAGCTTGGGGCTTCTTAATTTCCCCAAACTCCGCTTACCTTTGTGTCAGTATTAATGCAGGAACGTTCTTGTCCACCCGACAAGGACGTTTCTGTTTTTTTCTGCCCCCTACCTGCCTACTATTCACCACTTTATCCGCCACCCACCCCACGCGGGGCCAAAGGCGGTCATTATTTATTCAAATGTCAAACTACACATACCTGACACAAGGAGGTTACGATAAGCTGAAAGCGGACCTGGAAGAACTGAAAACCACCGGTCGCATGGAAGCCGCGCGCGCCATCGCCGAAGCCCGCGCACAGGGCGACCTTTCGGAAAATGCCGAATATGACGCCGCCAAAGACGCCCAAGGACTGCTGGAATTGAAAATCAGCGAAATGGAGACGGTACTCTCCAGTGCCCGGATTATTGACGAAAGCCTGTTGGATGATTCTAAGGTGGCCATTCTTTCCAACGTGACCATCAAAAACCTTAAAACCGGGAAAGAAATGACCTATAAGCTTGTATCGGAAACCGAAGCCGATGCGAAACAGATGAAGATATCGGTCACCTCCCCCATCGGCCAAGGGCTATTGGGCAAGCTCCGCGGCGAAATTGCCAAGGTGAATACCCCTGGAGGATCGTTGGAATTTGAAGTCGTGGAAATCACCGTTGGGTAATGCTCCAACCTGGATTTTATTTCCTCAATCGCCGAGGCTCAACTATGGGCCTCGGCGATTTACTTTTGCCTCATGTCGCCGTTAGAGATATTCCATAAAATGTACGACAACGACCCGTTCAGCAAATGGCTGGGCGCGGAATTGGTCGCGATTGACGAGGGCAGCTGCAGCCTGCGCATGACCGTACGCGCCGAAATGCTCAACGGCTTTGGCGTAGCACACGGCGGAATTACTTTTTCCCTGGCGGATAGCGCCTTCGCCTTTGCTTGTAATTCACGTGGCCGGCACACCGTGTCCATCCACTGCACCGTAGAACACGTTGCGCCCGTTTTTGAAGGGGACGTGCTTACTGCCCAAGCGCAGGAGGAAAACCTGGGCAAATCCATTTCCAACTACGCCATTACCGTCACCAAACAAGATGGCTCCGCAGTGGCCTTTTTTCGGGGAGTGGCTTATCGGAAACAGCAGGAATGGGCGTGAATGAGGGTTGATAGGGTTTATAAAGTTGATGATGGTTGATTTTTTGCTCCCTAAAAGTGGATAATTTTAGGCTTTCGAGCGCAAAAAATCAACCATCATCAACCTGCCAAGCTACCCAATTCACTCCACCACCACTTTCTCCAGCCGTCGTTCACCCTTCGAAATTGCCTCCACCCAATAGATCCCACGAGGCAAACTTTTAAGGGAAAAAGAACCTTCCCCATTTACACTTTCCTGGAACCGTACCGTACGCCCCAGAACATCCAGAAGCGCAACAGCGCTAGGGGTTTCATTTCCAACCTGGAAGAAAAGTTGCGCTTGCGCAGGGTTCGGCCAGACCCGAAGTGTGTTGCTTGCACCGGATTGGTCGTCCGTGCCAACGTTGCCGCAATTGATATCAAATGCCTGACCGGGAGAGCCACCCAAACAGCCTGCAAACCAGTTCGATGCCTGATTCGGATTCGGGTTGTTCTCGATACTTTCCAAAGTATACCCCCCACCGTCGGCCGCATTGGGCCAAGGAGCGCCATCGTCAAAACAAAGGCTGAGGTATATCCGTCCATCCGGGGTGAATAAACGAATCATGTCGCCGTTGCCATTCAGGCCAAACCCTATGGGGCCCGTTTTATTGGTCACATTGGGGAATTGACTTGCGAATTTCAATTCATCCTGGTAAAAAACATGGCGTCCACCAGGAGGTATGTTAATGCCGGATGGCACCGTGAACGAATTGCCAGTGCCATCCTGGATTTGCAAACCATCGAGCGGGAGGGTGGAGCTGGTGGGGTTAAACAGTTCAATCCAATCGCCAGCATCGGCATTGGCGGCCGATTTGTAATTGATTTCTGCAATGGCTGGGGCGTACGTACATGGATTGTAACTTGCTCCCGGCGACCCTCCAATACAACCATCAAACCAGGATTCCGGCAGCAGTGGGTCGGTATTCCCAGCGGCTCGTTCCAAGGTTCCACCCAATCCATCAGCCGTACAGGGCCATGGTTTTATATCGCTGTACTTGGTATATGCCAGTTCATTACCCACACGGTCAAGCAGGTGTATTTCGTCGCCATCGTTGTCCAGATGAAAGGGCAATGCCACATTCAAAACATTGCTTACACTGGGGTATTCGGATGAAAAACGGGAGAGGTTTTCTGCCAATACCAAATGCCCGCCGGGTGCAATCGTGGTCCCGGTTGGAATTGGGAAGTGGTGAAACCAATCCTTATCGCGCAGCGAAAAATCCGAAAGGTCAAGTGCTGTGTTGTTTTCGTTGCGGATTTCGAGCCAATCCCCCGCATTGCGTGTTGGGTCGGGATTGTAGTTTATTTCGCTGATTTTCAGGCTGATAGGTTGTGCTGCGCCTGTAAAGTTTGCGGTAAAAGTTGTGTTCCCCGCCACATCCGCAGTAAAGCTTGGTGCATTCGGGTTGGTGATGTTTGGATTGGCCGTCCAGTTGCTAAAGGTGTACCCCGGGTTTGCGATGGCGGTAACCGTTACGGGATTGCCATGAAAATAAATACCGGTCCAGGGCAGGCTTTCAGGTACTACCGTCGAGATTTTGATGGTACCCGCAGCCGGTGGGTTGGCTGCCAATGTGATATTTACTTGTTGGTCCAATTGGAAATTGTCGATGATATGCAGGCGTTGGTTTTGAGGCCGTGCTGTATAAAAATCGCGCAATTCCTCTACAGAATTGCTCCATTCATTAAAATTTCCAGATCCCCAGCGGTCGTTTTGACGGTTAATTTCCGGTCCCAGTTCTGCTGCGTTGGTATTGATCAGCTCGAGTGCCCGAGTGGGCAAAAACGATGTATTCATCAAATCTGCAAAACGATTGATGAAATAGCGGCGGTATTCAGGGTTGCCCAACAGACTGCGCAGCATATCCCCATAACGTGAGTCATCGCCCAGAGTACTGCCCAGCACATCGCAACTGACGCATGCGGAGGCGTTGCCGGAAGAGTACGAGACATCCCAGAGGACAAATTTCCAGGGGTCGTTTTTGTCGGCTTTGAACAGGCGGATGTTATTGTAGTAGTCCTGTAGCCAGTCTGTACTTGCAACAAATATTTCTGTGTGTAGGTAGTCGGTAAAATTCTCTAAATCAAGCAGTTGAGAAGCCTGCCCAAAATTCGCGGCATCTGCCATGTCATTATTTGAGATATAATTGGACATGGCCAGAAAATCGTCGAGGGTTCCGTGTTCAGCCTCGT
>JALHPW010000185.1 GCA_022842255.1 Saprospiraceae bacterium
TTTACAACAACCATATTATCAACGGAAGCAGCAATGGTGAGGCGGAATTGGATGAACTGCTCAATATGATTTTCCAAAAAGAGGAGGTCTCGTTGTTCATCTGCCGGGAGATTTATCGCTTCTTTGTCTACTACAAAATCGATGATGCGGTCGAGCAAGACGTGATTGTTCCACTGGCACAAATTTTCCGAGACAATAACTACGAGATTCTACCCGTCATGCGTGCCCTGCTGCTCAGCGAGCACTTTTTTGATGCAACCAATAAGGGCTGCCAAATCAAAAGCCCGCTTGAACTGACCCTAGGGCTTTTGCGCAACTACAACCTCTCACTGCCAGCCCCAACCCTGTATGACCAATACTTTATTCAGCTGAGCATTAATTTTTTCTGTGGTGCCTTGCAAATGCTGCCTGGCGACCCACCCAATGTAGCTGGCTGGCCTGCGTATCGACAAAATCCCAATTTCTACCGCGTATGGATAAGCAGTGACACCATCCGCAACCGAAATATCATAACCGACGTGTTGGCTTTTGCGGGAGTGGATGTGGGTACGGAAAAATTGATCATCAACCACATCGCGTTTGTGGCGCAGTTTCCCAACCCTTCCGACCCCAATGCTTTGATCGACGATATTCTGACCGTTCTCTTGCCCATGCCAGTTTCCATTTTGAAGAAAACTTTCCTGAAGAGTATTCTTTTGTCCGGACAACTGAGCGACCACTATTGGACAGATGCCTGGAACGCGTATATCAGCAACCCGACCGACCCAATGGCCTTTCAGACCGTTTGGTTCAGGCTGGCAAGCTTGCATAAGTACGTGATGAACATGGCTGAATATCAATTGATTTAAGGTGGATTTGTTGATTCGGGGATTTGGTTGTTTGGATCCTAAATCCTCAAATCCATAGTTCCACAAATCCACAACAAAAACAACATCAATGAAAAGAAGAACTTTTCTCCGCAATACTGGCCTTGCTGCTGCCTGGGCGACGTTCCAGCACCAAGGCTTTGCCATGAATACCATGGCCCAAGTTCCGTTCCTGCGAGCCTTGGCCGAGGGCGGCAACCCACAAGACCGCGTGCTGGTGCTCATCCAATTAAATGGTGGCAACGACGGTCTCAATACCTTCATCCCACTCGACCAATACGACAACCTGGCGAATAACCGGGCTAATGTATTAATTAATGAAAATCAAATACTTAGCCTGAATGGGACCATCAAAAACGGCATGCACCCTGCCATGACCGGTCTGCGCAATATGTACAACGATGGACTGGTCTCGGTGGTACAAAACGTGGGTTACCCCAATCAGGATTATTCCCACTTCCGCTCTACCGACATTTGGATGTCTGGCGCGGATGCCGACCAGTTTTTGGAAACTGGTTGGGCTGGTCGATACCTGCAAAGTCAGCACCCTTTGTTTCCGGATGGATACCCCAACCCGGACAATCCTGACCCACTCGCCATTCAAATAGGTGCCGTGGTATCCCTCACGCTCATGGGCGATTCGGTACCTATGGGCATGGGGATTACAGACCCAACGGCTTTTTATCAGTTTGTAAACGACATCCCGGAGCCTGCGCCCAACACGCCTTATGGCCAAGAGTTGGAGTTTATCCGACTGGTGACTCAGCAAGCCCAGGTATACTACCAATCGGTAAAGGCAGCAGCTGACAATGGTCAGAATATTGCGCCGTATCCGGCAAACAACGAATTGGCCGATCAGCTAAAAATCGTTGCTCAATTGGTTAGTGGAGGACTCAAAACCCCCATTTATATTGTTTCCATAGCTGGTTTTGATACCCACAGCGAGCAAGTGGACGGAACATTTGGAAACGCGGAAGGCATCCATGCCAACCTGCTTCGAATGGTGTCGGAAGCTGTGTCGGCGTTCCAAAAAGACCTTCAATTATTGGGTGTTGACGATCGTGTGGCGGGCATGACTTTCTCTGAATTTGGCCGTACCATTGGCTCTAATGCAAGCATTGGAACAGACCACGGAGCGGCAGCCCCGATGTTTGTTTTTGGAAAGGAGGTGATTCCGGGCATTATTGGAGACAACCCGGTAATTCCGAGCAATCCGCTGGTATCCTACGACGTAGACATGCAGCATGACTTCCGCTCCATTTATGCCAGTGCTTTGAAAGACTGGTTTGGGATTGCCAACCCGGAAAGCATTTTGGGCCAAACCTACCCGATTTTGCCCATTTTCAAAGCAGCCCAAACCGGCACGCAAGTCATTCACCAACAGGATGTTATAAATGTAAGTAACTATCCAAACCCCTTCCATGGTTCTACTACTTTCACCTTCACGACGGAGGGCGGTTATGTGGTAATTTCCCTGGCAGACCTGGGAGGGCGCGTACTTCAGACCGTTGCAGAGGGGAATTATCCCTCCGGCACCCACCGCGTAACGTTTAACCGCAATGATCTTCGTCCGGGCAATTACTTTTACCAAGTCAAGGTAAATGGCTCAACGGTGACGAAGCAGTTGGTGGTTATTTAAGCTAGGGCCAAGGTGTATTGAACCACAAAAGGCACAAAAGGGTACTAAATCTTTTGTGCTCTTTTGTCCCTTTTGTGGTTCAATACCCTTTTGTGGTTCAAAAAAACTATTCAAATCATCATAGTAACTTCCACTGTAATGCTATTGCTACAACCCGTTTGTGGGTTCGTAACGGTAAGCGTATAAAACCCGGGCACGGAAACAATAGGTTTTTTCAAAGTTGAGGTAAACCCGCCAGGGCCAGTCCAAAGGTAAGTCATCCCGGAAAGGATACTGTTGCCCATCAGTTGCACCGTAGGATGGCTCGCGTCCAAGACCCCTCCCATAGCCGTGACCGGTGGGAGCGTTGTATTCTCTTTGATTAGGATTTTATCCAGAATGGTACAGTTGGTTCCTCCAATCATAGATTCCAGCTCATGAAAATAAAACCCTTGCGCATTGACCAAGATAGAAGGGCCCATCCCTAGCGTATCCCCTGCAGCGTTTTTCCAAAGATGGACAGTGCCGGGGAGGTTTAGGGATTGAAGTGGCAAACTTGGTTTTGCACAGGTGATGGTTTGTCCTTGCGGAGCTAGTATGTCGGCACCGTTTGGGTCAATTTCGACCAATGTCACGGTTACAATACTATCGCAACCCTGATAGGAGGTGAGTACCTCACTGTACGTTCCGGGGTCGCAGAATTGTGAGCCGCCCAATTGAAAACAGTCGCCTTGGCAAAGATAAATGGTATCCAAAAGCGTGGAAATGGACGCCTTGATTACGATAGTTTGCCTCACAAAGCTATCACATCCGATAAAAGATTGATAGGGGATGGACAATAGATTGTAGGTGCCAGGGTTGGTTAATGTTTGGAAGGGCTCTTCTGTCCATTCAAAAGGCAAATCTTGATTACACACTACTAATGGTGGTAAAATAGTCGGCGGGATAGCTTGAACGGTTACGGTCTTACAACTGCTGGTAGAGATGGGGTTGCAAGCATTTCCCGCTTGCACGCACACACTCCCTCCTACATTGCCAAACGTGATGGTCACTTTTGAACCTTCAGGTGCTGCAATATTGGCTGAAGCCCCCATACCATTGATAGAGGAACCTGGAGGGGCGCTCCATTGATAAAATCCCGCATTGTCAACCGCTGGAACCTGGTATTCGACTTGAGTGCCAGAGCAAACTATGGAAGGCCCAACTGGTTGGGCGGGAGTGTTTGGTTGGGGCGAGCTAATTGCCCCTTCTGTGATAAGTATTTGAAAATCGCACACATCACCGCCATAACCATCGACCACAAGATAGTAGGGTTTGCCGATGATAAAATTATCGTAAGCTAATGGATATACGGTATTGCCAAACCCCGCAGCTCCTGGATTGCAAACAATCGCATCGGAGGAATCGCAGTTTTCAAAAAAGGCAATTTGAATCCCATCACCGTTTTGACAATTGGTAGAAATGACGGTGACCTCAATAGAGGTGGTACCCGCCATAAAACCAAACCATTGATCGTTTTGAAACACAATTAGTCCGCAAACAGTATTGCTGCCTGACGGTGTACCATTGTTTGTGCCCATGTAGCCATCCAAGTCGCAATAGATGCAAGTAGCGTGGCAATCTTCGGCCCCCGGTGGAGGTGGGAAAGGGCAAGCGGGCGTTTGTGCAAATAGTCCTTGGCTAAACAGTACAAGGAAGAGGCAGCATAATAGGGTAGTGTTGCGCATAAATTTGGAGGTGTTGAAAATGAAAGATGGGAGAGATTTATCTGGAATCTGATTTGAAAACCGCAACAAAAGTAGAAGTCGTTTTTGCTCAAAAAAGGGACACTTTTTGCACAATTTTCCAATGTTTTAGAATTGTATTGGATAATTGAAGCGCAAGTTGCCTTCCTAAAAAACTAGATACATCCTGCCAGTGAAGTGTTGTCAAAAAAAACCATTTGTCTAATTTTAGCCAACGCCAATGCTCTTGACTATCTTTGCCCGCTCAAAGCATCATCAAGGTCAATCAAACTACCGTACACATGAGTTGGTACAAACGCTTGCGCGAAGGCATCACCACCGCCACCAAGGCAAAAAAAGACGTGCCAGAGGGCATCTGGTTCCAATGCAAAAAATGCAAGGAAACCAGCACGACCAAACAACTCCACGACAACTTCTACAAATGCCCCAAGTGTGATTACCACACGGCCATCGGTTCGGAAGAATACTTCGAGATTCTTTTTGATAATCAAGACTATATCACCCTGCACGATGATTTGATCTCGGTAGATTTTCTCCATTTCACAGACCTGAAACCCTACGATAAACGCCTGGAAGACAGCCGGAAAAAAACCGGGCTCAACGATGCCCTCACCATTGGGGCCGGCAATGTGAATGGCCACAAATTGGTGGTGGCATCCATGGAATTCAAATTCATCGGGGGCTCTATGGGAGCTGTGGTCGGGGAAAAGATTTCGCTTGCCATCGACTATTGCCTGGAGGTGAAAAGCCCGCTGCTCATCATTTCCCGAACGGGCGGTGCAAGGATGATGGAAAGTGCATTCTCCTTGATGCAAATGGCCAAAACCAGTGCCAAACTGACCCTCCTGGCCAAAGCCAAACTGCCTTATTTTTCGCTTATGACCGACCCAACCACGGGCGGTGTCACGGCTTCCTTTGCCATGCTCGGCGATGTACATTTGGCCGAACCCGATGCCTTAATTGGTTTCGCAGGGCCACGTGTAATTCGGGAGACCATCAAACGCGACCTTCCAGAAGGGTTCCAGACTTCTGAGTTTTTGTTGGAAAACGGATTCGTGGATTTGGTGGTCAACCGCAAGGACTTGAAAGAGACGATGAGCGATTTGCTGGCGTTTTTTGACAAAGAGAAGCACTGATCATTTTTTCGGCTCATTCAATTCAATAACATAGCCGTCTGGGTCTGTGACATAAATTTGCCAGGCCTTGTCAAAGCGTTGTTGGCGGTGGTACGGTACCCCCTTTATTTTTAGATGGGCTTCTACCGGGTCGGCATCCGGGATGGTCAGGGCAAAATGCGCCCCGTTTCGGCTGTTATTGGTCACCATTTGCTCCCTACCTGCAAGCAGATGGAGCTCTTGTCCGGGTACAATTTTAAACCAGGCCCGAATTGCTTTCAACTCTTCGGGCACAGCAATCGGCTCCAACCCCAGGATTTCATGGTAAAACCATGCACTGCTGTCAATGTTGGATACAGAGAGCGCCACATGGTTGTAGCCTAGGATGGTAACCTGAGCACTGATTTTTCCAATCAAAAGAAAAAAAACAAGGAAAAGTATAGGGCGCATAAGGGAGCGTAATTTTGCACCAAAATACGCCGAAACCACATACTATGATAATTTTTGAAACGAAGCGCTTGCTGCTTCGCCCACTTGCAGACTCAGATTTCCCCGAGGTGTATCGGTTGATAAGCGACCCCGAAACGATGCGCTATATCCGCACGGCCTTCACGGAGGAGCAACCTGCCCGCGAACGGGTGGCGATGTGGAACGAATACGGGCAAAAGTGCCCCGGATTGGGTGTTTTTGTGGCAGACTTGAAAGAAACTGGAGCGTTTGCAGGCTATTGTGTGGCTCGGCATGTAGATTTCGACCCTACTTCCACCGAGTTTGAAATTGGCTACACCTTTGCTCCAGAATACTGGGGACAGGGGCTGGCAAGCGAATTGGTGCCGCCACTTTGCCAGTATTGTTTTGAACAAACAGGCACTTCAAGCATTGTTGCGTTTACCGATCCCGCAAATGCCGCCTCCCAACGAGTTTTGATTAAATGTGGCTTTCAACTTACGGGCACCCGAGCTGTTTATGAAGGTATAAGCAATGAATATTGGTTGGAGAAAAATACCCAATAATCCCACCATCGCCAAGTCAACAGCAGGTGAAATGCCCCAATGACCCCAATAACCCAAACGACCATCACCCACTTCCCGTGAGCAACCTCTCCCACCTACTCTCCGCATTCCGAAAGCACCCGGCGGTGCAAAAAATTGCCCAAAGCCTTGAAAATCAAGGGCAATCCGCCCGCATCAAGCTTACAGGCCTCACTGGGGCCCAGGAATCTTTCGTCCTGGCGGGTTCAGTCAACGCGCAAAAGTCAAAAGCCAATGTTTGCCATTTGTTTGTCGCCAATTCAAAGGAGGAGGCAGCCTACCGGCAAAACGACCTGGAAGGCTTGTTGCCCGACCAGGCGGTTTATTTTTTCCCAGATTCGTTCAAGCGCCCGGCATTTTTTGACGACCTGAACCCAACACAAATGTTGCAACGTTCGGAATTGATCAGTAAGGTAACGGCCACTCCAGCCGATCAGGGGGAAATCGGGGCAATCATTGTAACCTATCCGGAAGCACTTTTTGAAAAAGTGGTGAAGCCGGAAGTACTCAACAAAAGCCGGATTGAAGTAAAAAAAGGCGAAAAACTTGACGCGGATTTTGTGATTCAGGTATTGGTGGAATACGGTTTTGAACGCGCCGATTTTGTGTTCGAGCCTGGACAATTCTCTATCCGGGGCGGCATTATCGACCTTTTTTCATTTGGCAATGAGCTCCCTTATCGCATAGAGCTTTTTGACGACGAGGTAGAAACCATTCGAACCTTTGACCCTACCACCCAACTTTCGCAACGAAACCTTTCCTCCCTGAGTATCGTCCCAAACCTCAGTACGCGGTTTCGGCAGGACCAAAAGGTGTCCCTTTTTCAAATCCTGCCAGCCAATACCGTGATTTGGATCAAAGACTACCAGTTTCTGCTCGACCGCTTGCAGTACTGTTTTGAACGGGCAGAGCAATTTGCATCCAAGCTTACCGCCTTGGATACGGCCGAGTTGCGCGAGATATTCCGTGATCGGGCGTTCCTGTATCCAGGCGAGGTTACGGAAGACATCGCAGAGCGGGCCATTATTAATTTACAGTAATCGATTAGTGCGTTTTCACTAACAGTTTTGTTGCCTGTCCAGTGGCCGTCTCCAGTCGGCAGTAATAAATGCCAGGAGGGAAAGCCTGAGCTTCCAAGTGGAATTGTCCCTCTAACCGGGTACTGAACTGCTTCTCAAAAACGATTTTCCCGGATTGGTCCACCACGCTCAAGCGCGCCGCCTGGGGCGTAGGGGTTTTCCAATTTATAAAAGCAAAATCTTGGACCGGATTTGGTAAGATATTGAAATACAAGAGGTTGGAAAGGGAGGATACCGCTGTTTTTTCATTGGTAACCAAAATATCGTCTACTTGTAATTGGTAATCGTCTTTGGAATCATGTAGAAATGCCAGATAAATCGTTTGCCCAGCGTAGGCGGCTAGGCTCACGCTGTGCGGTTCCAATTTGCCATGGTAAAAGGCCCCATTGGGCTCAACATCAACGAAATAGTAATCTTGGTCGGTATAGCCATTGGCATGTATATAACCTTCTGAAAAGATATAATCGTCCAGTAAAAGAGAGCCTATGCTGAGTGATTTCACGGTTTCCGCAGCCCGGAAAAGGGTGTCCGAAAACGCATCCACCAAGTTGGTAGAGGTGGAGGCTAGTACTGCGTAGCCATCCATGTAGTCCGGTCCATAATAGCTAAGCGAGCGCCAACACAGCCAGTAGGTGTCGTCCGGGATGTAAACCGGCGTGGTAATGAGCCAGTTACTGGTTCGGTAACTGGTGTCGATTAAAAAGGAACAACTGGTAAAGGCATCGTTATTGGCGGAGCCTGGGCCGTTATAACCGAGGTCGCTTTCCCAATACCAGGCTTTGGGGGTAGAACCGTTGGCAACACAAAGACCTGTTTTTTTATCTTTGTCATAATTCACCCAGTGCTCGTCATTCCCGGTAGGCAGGGTCAGCATAGTGTCGGCAGGGTCAAGGATGCCCTCAAAAGGGTGGAAAAGCAGAGTGTCTGGCGCGTTTTCGGGGTTCTGCCCAAAACAGGGGACTACAAACAGTAAAAAGGCAATTCGTGTGCAGAAAGTTTTCATGCCGACCAATTTAAAAGTGAAAAGTTTTGCGTTTTGCCTACCAGACGTATTGAAACATATTAATCGTTGGTATTCGCCAATTCTTTTTCCAAAAGTGCTCGGTTTACGGGT
>JALHPW010000186.1 GCA_022842255.1 Saprospiraceae bacterium
ACCCTTCATTCTATTCGCCTTTCTTGATTTTAAATGCCAAGCCCCCTACATTTCTCGGGTTTACATCACCAGGACATTTAATCATGATATTGTCGAAGAAATAGGTATCACCCTCCTTGGCTTTTTTGACCCAATCAAGCACGCCTGCGTTCCACTCTCCTCCTCGGTTGTAGATGGAAATGGGGTCTTCCTCCATTGGCAAATACGTTGCCTCAAACCCAACCACCTCACAAACAGCATCAAAGTCAAAGTTTTCAAGCAGCATCACAATTCCTTTTGACTGCTGCATGGCTTCAGGGGTAATGCTGGAGCTTCGGTACTTCCCGTCCAATTTGGGCGTAGGATCTGGAATACGTTTTACACGATATTTCTGATCTACTACAAACTTGATTTCCCCATCCACCTTTCTCGACACCCGCACCTTGATTTCGCCTGGTTGGGAAACACGTACCAGATAATTGCCATCGCTGCCAGAAATGCTGCCAGCTCCTATCAGCTCCACCACCAGCTCGTTGGCAGGTACACCCGCCGCTGCGATGCGAAGTGGGTTGTCAACGCCGACGTACAGCACATTCATTTTCACTACCTCGATGGCAACGTTTTCAGGTTTTGAGGGCTCGATATTGATGCTAACCCGTTGGCTTTCATTTCTTTTACCTAAATTATCGGCGAGTTGCTCCAGCGTTTTCTGCTGGGTGGGCGCGTTGTTTTCCCGCGGTCGCGCAAGCGTCGGGTCGCTGTACACGTTTCGGGGGGGCGTGGTATCCAATACCGGTAGGGTTGGCAAATCCATGCTGTCCAATTTTGAGGTCTCGGGGACTGAAGGCCACCAGGACGACAGACCAAAGGCCAATGGCAACAACAATGCAATCAGAAAATTGGGGCGGGCAGAGCGCTTAGGCGAAATGCCTGCGATATGTAAGATGCGTTCTGTAAAACGGCTTTTTCCAGTGGCATTCATAACAAATTGAGTTGAAGGTTGAAGAAAAGAGAGTTGGAGGTCTGTCAGGGTTTTGGCGTATAACAGAGGGTCTGGAGTGTGCCGCATGACCACCTCATCGCAGCAGAACTCGCGGCGGGAGCGCGCTTCCCGGGAGAGCATCCAAAACAAGGGATGGTAAAAAAAGCAGACTTCCAGCGCCAGTTGGACGAGGTTCACGAGGTAGTCGTGGCGGCGGATATGCGCCAATTCGTGCAAGAGCAAGGCTTCCACTTGTGCGGGTGAAAGTTGTAAAAGCATCCCAGCGGGAAACAACACCACGGGTTTCCAAAAGCCCAAGGTGAGTGGTTCAGCGATATGGGGCGATTCGAGTAACTGGATATTGGTGTTTATATTTAAGCGTTTGGCCCACTCGGAACACAGTTCTTGGAAATTATCGGCCGCACTGGACACATCCCTACGACGCAGCCGTTGCGCCAGCCACCAGCCGCCGATTAGCCGCAACCAGAGTAAAACTGCACATAGCAACCAAGCCCAGCCGATTTGGGCCGAATGGTTTTCCAGCCAGCCCAGGGCAGTATTCCAAAACGTTAGGCTGGAGGGGCTTTGAATCACCTCGTTTGTATTTTCGAGGTTGAAAACCGTTTGCCCGGGAAAAACCTGACTTGGAAAATCCTCCTGCGCAGCCTGGGTTGCCCGACTGAATTCAAGCATAAACGTAGTCGCAGCCCAGCCCGTCGAAGCCAGCATAGCCATCAGCGCAAGCAGGTAAACGGCCTGATGTCGGCGACTCAATTTCCATTCCAACGCCTTGAAAACGAGCCATATAATCGCGATTTGCCATAAAGAGTGGACTACGGTCCAGCCAAATGCCTGGGCGAGCGGGGTCAAGTTTGTGAATGGATTCATTTTTTAGAAAGTTGTTGGTCGAGCCAGGTTTTGAGTGCTTGCAACTCTTCGGGGTCTGCTTTTTCGTTGCCAAGTGCATGCATGACCATTTGAAGGGCGGAGCCGCCAAAAGCCGTGCGCATCACCTTGCCCGCGAGCTGTTGTTTCACGTCCGTTTCTTTGACAACCGCGCGATAAAGGTGGGAGCCTTCCACGATTTCCTTTTCGAGCGCGCCCTTTTCAGTGAGCCGCTGGATTTGCTTGAGCACGGTAGTGTATCCCACATCCTTCCCCGCCGCCGCGATACGCTCATGGATGCTGCGTACGGTGGCCGGTTCTATCTCCCAAAGTACCTGGAGGATTTCTAGTTCTGCTTCGCTGGGTTGGTAATGCATAATTTGAGAAAATGTGGTCAATGTGATAAATGTGGTCAATGTGGTCAATGTGGTCATTGTGGTCATTGTGGTCATTGGAAAGCAATTCAAACTCCTCAAACAACCCAAACCATTCAAACTTTCAATTACTTAACGGCAAAGGTGTACGACAATTGTCGTAACTTCAAATTTATTTTACGACAATTGTCGTAGTGATTGAAAATTTAACATTTGGAGCTTCTAAATGCTATTGTGGATAGCCGTAGAGGATTCTTTTTGAACCCTATTGCATTTTAGATGTTTAAACACCTATATTTGCAACATCAAAACTGGCCTAAAAAAAGTATGCTGCCACGAATAGCACGAACTATCACGAAGAAATTGGTGAAAATTGGTGAAATTAGTGGCAAAAATTACAAAATATGAACAGAGTCGACTTTCTCAAAACGATGGCGATGTTGCCACTAGCCACCTGCAACATGAAACTTCAGGATTTTCCCAAACTTGTGGGACAAGCACCCAATACTGCTAAAATGCCCGCGCTTTTTGTCGGCCATGGCAGCCCGATGAACGCGCTGGAAGACAATACATTCACCCAAAGCCTGCGCAAACTCGGCGCGGAATTCAAAAAAGAAGGCAAAACGCCTTCCGCTATTTTGGTCGTGTCGGCTCACTGGCTCACGCGGGGCAGTTTTGTGAACGTCAGCGAAAAACAAAAAACCATCCACGATTTCGGCGGCTTCCCGCAAGCCTTGTTCGATATGCAATACCCTGCCCAAGGGTCTCCCACAAAGGCTAAAGAAGCCGCATTATTGAGTCACCTGTTGCACGAAACCAACGAGTGGGGGCTCGACCACGGGGCCTGGACCATCTTGGTGCACCTTTTCCCGGAAGCGGATATCCCCGTGTTCCAGATGAGCATTGATTTTTACCAGCCCATGCAATATCACCTCGAATTGGCGGCCCAATTGCGCTCCTTGCGCGAAAAAGGCGTACTCGTAATCGGCAGTGGCAACATCGTGCACAACCTGCGCATGAGCATGGGCAAACTCCAGCAAGGTGACGCCACACCCTACGATTGGGCCATCGAATTCGACACTTGGGTAAAAGGGAAAATTGCAGCAGGCGACTATGCGGCCCTAGCCAATTACGAGCAAATCGGCAACGCAGGAAAACTCTCTGTGCCCACCACCGACCACTACATCCCGATGTTGTACACCCTCGGGCTTGCCGATGGAAAAGAGGAAATCAAACAGGTATATGAATCTGTGGAATATGGGGGCTTGAGTATGCGGACTTTTCAGGTGGGGTGAATTTGAAAAAGTGTTTTGCTTGGTTTACTTTTGTTGAAAATTTTTCAAATGACTACTACCGAGCTAAAAAACGACCTCCATCGGATGGTGGACAATACAGATGACCCGCTGATTTTGAAAGAGATAGCAGCCCTCTTTGCTACACTCCGTGAAGAAGGTGGCGACTGGTGGGATTTAATTCCCGAAGCTGAAAAAGAAAAAATCGAGTTGGGGAGGGCACAGGCCAGCGCTGGGCAAACAATGCCCCACGAGGTGGTACGGGCAAAAGCGGCACGCATAATCGGCAAAAAAAGTGTTGCACAATGATTGTGGAGTGGACCGCGGTTGCAGAAGATGATTATTTGGCATTGTTGGAAGACACCTATAAGTTCTCCGCTGATTCTGGCGTTGAATTATATGAAAGAATGGAGTCTCTCTTACACAACCTTACTAAATTCAGGCATTTTTGCCCTCCTACTGAGAAATTTCCCAAATTTCGTCGCTGTGTAGTCACACGGCATCTTTCCCTTGTATATGAAGTGGGCGAAAACGCAATTACGGTAATCTCTGTTTTTGATTCGCGTAGTAGGAGTCCGTTTTTGTAGACTGGAACGGTTGATGGAGGTGGTTCGCTTGAGTATGCGGACTTTCCAGGTGGGGTGAATTTGAATTTAGATACCCCACCAAGTAGGTTGGATAAAGTCCTGGAAGATTATCCGCATGATAGACAGTATGACTTGAATTACGAGGAGTCCAAATAGATAATTCAGTCCCTCTTTGATAAGCGCATCGTCCGAATTCGCAACCCCTTTCCTAAGCCTTGATTGAAAAAAATAAAGGAAAAAGAGTGGAACGATTAAGCAAATCAAGTCAAAGATATGAGGAGAATACCACCTAAATCGCCCCCAAGCAGAGCCTCGAGCCACTGGATTCATGGGAGTAATACCTGACATCCATACCATTAACCCAAAATAAATGGTATAAACCAAGGACACCCAAAACAACCACCGAGCTGCCTTGGCAATCTTCGAATACAAGGTCCAAAGGGTTTCATCGTTCATAGATTTAGGCAAGTTTGGTCAAAAACCCTCCCACAAAGCGAAATCAACAAAAAAATGCCAGAGTGGCTTGGTCAAGCCTCGTTTTTTATGGCATTGAATGGTACCGTCCTCCAGCCGGCTTTTGAAAGCAATGTAGGCTGAATCCGCATCCGCATGATATAGCGCCTCTTCTAGGAGCACAATCGAATCTTGTTGCCAAGCGTACAACTGCTTGATACATGCGCCGTACATAGAACCGTAATGAATCGAGCGAAATTGACGATTATATTCATCCACGGCCAAATTTTCAAGATCAAGTGCCGGAAATCGATGGAAAATCTTGCTGTGCGGGTCGAACAAAAAACAAATGGCGAAATGATTGCCCCGAATGCCTCCAAAATCGCCGTCTATGAGCAAATCGGGATGTCCATCGAAGTTCAGGTCAGGCATGGTGACGACAAAATCCTCCCCTCCTACTCCCTTGCCACAAAATTCCCGTTGCCAACGCCCGCTTGAATCACAACGATAAGTGGCAATAAAATCATCATAGTGATACCCGATAATGACGCCTACGGATCCATTCCCGAATGGCAGCTTTTGAATCAAAGAATTGGGGTCCGGCAAGTACGCCATGGACGCTGCTGGTGTCTGAAACAAGGTATCCTCATAAAATCGAATCACGTAGTCGTTGCAAGGATCAGGGGCAATCGAGTCAGCAAGACATAGGTTGGAATTGGTTTCTGACATCGGTCTGGGCTGACCTATAGTAAACTTCAAGCTGATCAATGCACCGATTATGAGTGCGGGGAAGTAAATCTCAAGTTTCATCTGTGCCTTGATTTGGTGTGTTTCCCTCAAAATACGCCGCCATCTTCCCAGCAGCCGCTTTCCCAATCACCTTCACCACCTCCGCCGGGTCTGCGTCCTTCACCCTGGCCAAGGACCCAAAATGCTGCAAAAGCTTTTCAGAGGTTTTGGCGCCGATACCGGGAATCTCGGTCAGTCCGGTTTTGATAAAATTCTTGCTGCGCTGGTTGCGGTGGAACGTGATGCCAAAACGGTGCGCCTCGTCGCGGGCCTGCTGGATGAGCTTCAAAGATTCTGATTTTTTGTTGATGTGCGCCGGCACCGGGTCGTCTGGGAAATAGATTTCCTCCAGCCGCTTGGCGATGCCCACCACGGTCATCTGTCCTTCGAGCCCGAGCGCACGGATGCTCTTCATGGCCGCACTGAGCTGACCTTTGCCACCGTCAATGATGACCAGTTGGGGCAAACCCGCGCCCTCGCCAATGAGTCGCTGGTAACGGCGAAGCACCACTTCTTCCATGCTGGCAAAATCGTTTGGCCCTTCCACGGATTTTACGTTGAAATGCCTGTAGTCCCGCTTGGCCGGTTTGGCATTTTTAAATACCACACAACTTGATACAGGGTTGGTACCATGCAAGTTAGAGTTGTCGAAACACTCAATCCAAAGTGGCACCGCCTCCATGTGCAAATCGGCCTGCAAGGTGCGCAGGATACGCTCGGCACTGGTTTGTTTGCCCGTCGCATTCATGGCCTGCTTGCGCTTCTGGAGCAGGTGGTACTGCACGTTTTTTTCGGAAAGTTCGAGCAGTTTTTTCTTATCGCCGATTTTGGGGACGGTGATAATCAATTCATTTTCAGGCAAAACCACCTCAAACGGCACAATCAATTCCTGGGTAATACTATTAAAGCGCTCCCGCATATTCTGAATCGCAAAAGCGAGCATCATCTCTTTATCCTCGTCCAAATTCTTGGTCAATGTGAGCGTGTAGGTATGGATAATGGCGCCGTTCACCACTTTGAGGTAATTGACAAAAGCCTCTTTTTCATCGTCGGCAATGGCGAACACATCCACGTCGCGGATATTGGGATTTACTACGGTGCTTTTGCCTTGATAATCTTCAAAAAGTGCCAGTTTTTCTTTTAAAAGATGTGCTTGCTCGAACTTCATTTCCTCTGCGGCCTTCACCATTTCCTCTTTTAAATGGTTTTTCACAGCCGCGAAATTACCCTTCAGGATATTCTTGATTTGCTCGATTTTCCGGTTGTACGATTCCTCGGATTCGAGTGCGATGCAGGGGGCCGCGCAGTTTTTGATATGGTATTCCAGGCAGGGCTTGAACTTGTTTTTCGAGATGTTCTCTACTGAAAGGTTCAATTGGCAAGTGCGCAATTGAAAAAGCTTTCGAATCAGTTCAGCAATCTGCTCCACCCGAAATTTCTGCAAATAAGGGCCAAAATACGTAGAGCCGTCTTTGAACGATTTGCGGGTCAAAAACACCCTCGGGAACCGTTCATGCTTGATACAGATGTAGATGAGCGGCGATTTCTCATCCTTCAGCATCACGTTGTAGCGCGGCTGGTGTTTTTTGATGAGGGTATTTTCGAGCAACAGGGCGTCATGCTCGGTTTCCACGATCATGAACTCGATGTGGTGGGCATGACGTACCAGCACCTTGGTTTTGGCGAGCTGGTATTTTTTTTCCCCGAAATACGAACTGAGGCGATTGCGCAAGTTTTTGGCTTTGCCCACATATAGGATCGTACCCTCAGCGTCCACGTATTTGTAGATGCCTGGCTCCGTCGGGATACTCGGTGAAAATGCTTTGAAATCGTCGTTGGTCATCTGCGGGGCAAAACTATAGCAAGCATCGTACATTTGCTCAACTGTATCTTCCAGATTCGCTTTTCAAATTCGACTTTGCTATGCTGCACCTTCGCTCGACCTTATTATGCTGTGTGTTTTTCCTCGGTATCGCCCAACTATCCGCCCAATGTCCAATTTCGGTCAATGCCGGCGAGGATGTGTACCGATGCACGCCACCTGGGCCGGCCCAGCTCAACGGCGACATTGGCGGCGATTACCTGAGTTTTACTTGGAACCCAACGAATGGCATGAGTGGTAGCAGTACCCTTACCCCAACCGTTAACGTAAGCCAAACCAGCAATTTTGTACTCACCGGATTGGCGGCAGATTTCTCTAACAACCTGATTACCAATGGTGATTTTGAATCTGGGAACTCTAGTTTTACCAGCGACTACACCTACAACCCAGGCAACTTGGTGCCAGAAGGATTCTACGATGTGATTGACAACCCGCAAAGCGACCACCCAGGCTTTGCTCCTTGCGTGGATCATACGTCTGGTACCGGCAACATGATGGTGGTCAATGGAGCAGGCACTCCCAATCAAAATGTGTGGTGCCAAACCGTACCCGTATCTCCCAATACGCCCTATGTTTTTTCGGCATGGGTAGCCTCTGTTGTAGCTTCTTCCCCAGCCCTTTTACAGTTTAACATCAATGGAACGCCCTTGGGCCCTATTTTTCAAGCACCCGGCTCCACCTGCAATTGGCAAAACTATTTCCAACTCTGGAACAGTGGCTCAAACACCTCGGCAACCATTTGTATCGTCAACCAAAACACCACTTTGGGAGGCAATGACTTTGCACTGGATGATATTTTTTTCAATGCTACCTGTAGCGTGACGGATACCGTAACGGTACACGTAGTCAGCGTAACGGCTGTAGCAGCACCAACGGTACTCACCTTGCCTTGCGAGGGCGCAACAATCCAGCTTTCAGGCAACGGCTCCAGCACCGGGCCCAATATTGTATATGAGTGGAGCACCGGAAATGGCAACATCGTTTCCGGAGAAAACACGCTCACACCAACCGTAGATGCGCCAGGCGAGTACACGCTTTCCGTTTCTTACGAAGTAAACGGTGAAGTCATTTGTTTGAAAACCGCTACCGTCAACGTTATCCTCAATCCTAATCCCTTAGCTGCCTGGGTAAACCCACCTCAACCCCTGGGCTGCGGGGCGCCCACCACGGTATTGTTTGGCAATTCCAATCAAGCCGCATTCTCCAGTTATCAATGGACCACCTTGGATGGCAACATCATCGGCAACCCCGACCAGAAAAACATCACGGTAAACCAGGTTGGCACCTATTCCCTTTTGGTTA
>JALHPW010000187.1 GCA_022842255.1 Saprospiraceae bacterium
GCGGGTTTAAATAGGTAGGCTTCCAAGTATTATTTGGAATACCAACTTGAAACCACTCTGATTTTAATGAATATTTGGGCAAAGGTATGAACTAGGATGTATGATGTATGATGTATGATGTATGATATTTAGAGATAGCAAGTCTAACTCATTCATACATCATACATCATACATCATACATCATACATCATACATCATACATTACCCTCCATAACCTCCCAAGTATGATCCCCCAACAACCGAACCGTGGCCAGGTGCTCGTACGGCGCCTTTCGGCCCCATTCTGCCGGAGAAATCATGGATAGCACATGGGTGCCGTCCGTTTTGCGTTGGTAGAGGTGGTAGATGTGGTGGATGACCGGCTGGAAAGGGATATCCGCCTGGTAGATGACCTCCGAGACCTCCATGCGCGAACTGAGCGACTTGGCTTGTTTGACCAAGGTCTCCATTTGCTGCCGAAGCTGCTCCATTTGACGGTCGGTCTGGTCGTACATCGCCGTCATGGCATTGCCCCGGATACGCCCTTTGTCCTCCGGGCGGATCACCGCTCCTCCTGCGGTATGGGCATAGGGCAGCAAACCCGGTGTCTCAGTGATTTTATCCTTGTCGATCGGGTTAACGAAAGCCTGTTCGTCTGTGTTTTTTTCTTTCTTTTTTGACATCGTGGCAAAGGTAGGAAGACGGCATGGTTTCACTCTAATCCATGCTTCGCATTCAAGGTCACATTTTCCAAAGTCCATTCCAACCGCCCCTCAAAACGTGCTTTTCGTTCAGGACATTCAAGCAAAGGACAAACCCGACAAGAGCTTGGTGGAACACAACCATCCGTGTGGACAAACATCTCCAGCGATTGTTCAAATTCCTGCACAATTAAACGATCGAGCGCCTCAATTTCATCGTGTGCCTGGTTTACGTTGTAGTACCAAGGCACCGTGATGTGGGCGTCCAAGTGGAGCACGGAACCGTATTTGATGACCCGAAGGTTGTGCAAATCAATCCAGGCATCTCGTTTTTGCAGGTTGAGGGCCACGATAAGCCGTTTCAAGAGCTCTGCGTCCGCCTCGTCGGTCAGTCCCGCTACGGTTTTGCGGATGATTTTCCCGCCTTCTACGATGATAAACACGGCAAAAACCATGGCGACCACACTATCAATCCAGGCAATGCCGGTATAGCGCAGCAAAAGCAAGCCCCCTACAATGCCAATCGTCGTCCAGGTGTCTGATTGTAGGTGTTTGCCACTGGCTTCGAGCGCTACCGAATGCGCTCTCCGGGCGGTTTGAATACACCACCAACCGAGCACATAATTGATTACGGCAGTGGATGCGATGATCAAAATACCTATATCCAATTGCTTCACCGTGTGCGGGTGTAGCAGGTTGATCAGCGATTCGTACACGATGATCAAGCCGGCAACCAGGATCAAAATCCCTTCAAAGGTGGCCGATATGAGCTCAATCTTGCCATGGCCATAAGGGTGGTTATCGTCGCGGGGTTTGGCTGCCAATCGCAAGCTGTAGAGCCCGGTGAAGCCCGTCACCACATTCACAGTACTTTCCAGGGCATCGGTCAATACGGCCACAGAGTTTGTAAGAAAATAGGCGACTACCTTCATCGCAAACAAGATGATGGAAGTCACCACAACCCATTGCTGCACCCGAATGGTAGTGCCCGAATTTGGGGAAACCAGGAGTTTATCGTTCATAGTTCATCGTTCATCGTTACCATTCCTCATTCCCAAAAAACGGGTTCGATGCGTTCCACAAAAGGTAAGGATGCCAATTGAAAGAGCACCCGTTGATAATTTTTTTGGTTGGTTGACCCAATAACGAGCCATTGATTCTCTTTGCAACCCACCCTACCCTTTCCGCCATTTTTTTGGGCGCTTTTGTCAATTTTCCGCACTTGTTTCCAATGTTTTTCATCTGCTGGGATGCAAAATTCGTAGTTCTGGGCGACTTTCCCATTGGCGGGGCCCATCAGTCCATCCGCATCGAGTTGTTTGAAGTCCAACTTGATTTTTTTCCAAGCATCTGGATTTTCGGGTGGCCTTTGAGGCCGACAAGCGTTTAAAACGACGATTAATCCTAAAATACAATAGCGATTCATGCGGACTTGATATTTTGCGCCAAAATACACCTACTTCATCCATCCAAGGTTAATCAGTTAAACTTCTCCTCAACCAAGCACCTTTCCAAATTTTTCAACCACTACAACATCGTGAATTCACGCCGTTCTTTTTTACAAAACAGCCTGCTCGGCGGGCTTGCCGCATCCACCACCGATTTCTGGGCAAAAGCCTTGCCCAATTTCGATAAACCCGATAAAAAAGCATTTCCAATCGTCATCGCTACCTGGGGCCCGCACTTAAAAGCCAATGCAGCAGCATGGGAGGTGCTTTCCAAAGGGGGCTACGCTTTGGATGCCGTCGAGGCCGGGGTACACATCCCTGAAGCCGACCCCAAGGACACCAGTGTTGGCTATGGGGGGTTTCCGGACCGTGATGGCCATGTGACGCTCGATGCCTGTATCATGGATGAGAACGGGATGGCCGGTTCGGTCTCTTTTCTGGAACACATCATGCATCCCATCAGTGTAGCGCGACGGGTTATGGAAAAAACACCCCACGTCATGCTCGTAGGGGAAGGCGCCCTCAAATTTGCCCTGGAACAAGGTTTTAAAAAAGAAAATCTCTTGACGGATGTGGCCAAAAAAGCCTGGGAAGAATGGAAAGTTGAATCCAAATACAAGCCCATTATCAACGTGGAAAGGCACGATACAATCGGAATGGTGGCCATTGATATGCAACAGCGCATCGCTGGGGCCTGCTCCACCAGCGGGGCAGCCTTTAAAATGAACGGGCGTGTGGGCGATAGCCCTATACTTGGGGCCGGCATGTTTGTCGACAATGAAGTAGGCGGGGCGGCAAGCACAGGTTTGGGAGAAATGGTGCTGCGTACCCTGGGCAGTTTTCTGGTGGTAGAAGAAATGCGACGCGGGGCACACCCGCAAAAAGCGGCGGAAATCGCCGTAAAAAGGATTGCAAGGAAATATCCCAAGCAATGCGAAGAAGCACAAGTCGGTTTTATCGCGGTAGACAAACGCGGGCGACATGGCGGATTCGCCATCCATCCAGGCTTCAATTTTGTGGTGTACCAGCGAAATGAGAACAAGGTGTATGAGTCGGAGAGTCTTTTGGCCAAGTAAATCGCTGTTAGACTTTGGACATTTCTGCACAGACATTCGACGTTCCCAAAATCTCTTTGCCCCAAATTGCGTTTAAGTGTTTTTCAATCCTCCCGAACAAATACTACCGACCCAAAATGTTGAAATACACCTTTTTTATCCTCCTTTTTAGTACGCTTTTTACCACATTGAATGCCCAGGCCAATGCTGACTGTGTGACGGCCAAAGAGATTTGTGACAAAAAAAACCTGCGCATCAATAGCGCTGGCGGTGAAGGCTCCAACCGAAGCGAGGCCGATTTTATGGCCTGTTTTATGAGCAGCGAAAACAAGGGGCAGGCAGAGGAAAACTCTACCTGGTTAAAATTTGAGGTCGCAGAAAGTGGCACCCTGGCATTTACCATCACCCCGCACAAACAAGATGACGATATTGACTTCGTGGTCTTTCGTTCCCTGGACGGCAGTTGTCAAAACATGAAAGTTGTACGCTGTAACGCCGCCGGCGACCCCTCCAATTGGGCATCCCACAGCAAATGTCTTGGACAGACGGGATTGCGAAGCGGTGAATCCGATTCAAGCGAAGACGCAGGCTGTGCCGACTCCGACGACAATGCCTGGTTGGCCCCACTCAACGTGTTGAAAGGCGAAAAATATGTGCTGCTCATCAGCAATGTAAGCTCTAAAGGGCCCGGTTTTGATATTGACCTGAGCGGGACCGCCCTCCTGCCTTGCGAAAAGAAAAAACCAATTGCCGCAGTCAAGCCCACGCCCACCAAACCCAAGCCCACTACGGTTGCCACCACCGCCCCCGCTAAAGCTGCCCCTGCAAGCATCGGCGGACGAAAAGTGGAGGTTGGGGAGGAGGTAAAAGTAAAAAGCCGGAAAATCAAAATCAAGCTCTGGGACAGTCAGGTACAGGACGGAGACATCATTTCGGTCTATTTGGACGATAAAAAAGTGATCGACCATATCTACCTGTTGCTGAAGCCACAGGAGTTTGAAATTGATTTACCTCCCGGCAAGGAACACTACCTGACCGTTTTTGCCGATGATTTTGGGAAAGCGGAGCCAAACACCGCCATGGTACTGATCAGCGATGGGGTCCGCGAACAAACCATCGACCTGGTAGCAGGACGGAGCAAACAGGAAAGTGTCAAAATTATAAGCGAGTGAAATTGGATATTGGGATATTGGATATTGGGATATTGATTTATTGGCAACGACTGACAAATTGCCTTCGGCTTTAACTATGAACGAATTGCATTCTCGCAAATCCCATATCTTACGCCGTAATTTATAACCCTTGCAGCCACAAACCGATTCACACAGCGGCTGTCTTCAAGCCTTTGGGAGAGGGAGCTTCATCGCCCTCATTGTATTTGCTATCCCGTGTTTTCTTGTGCTGCGCTATCGAAGCGAGATAGATGCGCGGCTCTCTGGCATGAGTGAAATGCCTGTTTTCCAACAACTTAGCAACGATTTCAGAACTGGTGCAGAACTTGCTGGCGCGACTTTTGCAGCCGAATTGCGGGCTTTTTACGCCGATTCGACGCAACGCTCCCTAAGCGAAGCTTTGCCGACGCGCAAATCCACCTACTGGCAGCGTGCCCGTGTGGAAGCGCAATTGCGTGAAAAACTGGGCCGCAGGTTTCAGTCGGGCATGATACGCTACCTCGACTATGTGGAGCAGTACCGGGAATTTGCAGAACTCGAAATGCGACGCAGCAAAATCCCCGCCTCCATCACCCTCGCACAGGGTATCCTAGAAACCAATGCCGGCCAAAGCGTACTGGCCACCAAGGGCAATAACCACTTTGGAATCAAATGCCGCGCCCGGCCCGGGTTTCGAAAAGATGGGGTGATTGACGACCGCGATTTCGACCCACACTCCCTGGCCGTGGATTGCATGCAAATGCACGACGACTATGCCTGGGACCGGTTCGAGGTGTACCCTTCGGCCCGTGAAAGTTTTCGACGGCACTCCCTGCTGCTGCAAGACCGGCGCTACGGATGGATGCTGCGGGAATATGAGGTTGGCGGAATTTACCCCATCAAAAAAACAATCTTCGGGCACGACCGCGTGCCGTACTACGCCGCCTGGTGCGTCGGGCTCAAACAGTCCGGATATGCCACTGCGCGCCTGTATGCTGAAAAACTAACGCTCATCATCGAAACTTACCAGTTGTGGAAGATTGATTATGAGGCGGTTACGGAATAGATGTTTGGCGTCATTGGGCGACAAACAACTCAACTTCACTCCCTTCACTTTTTTAATTTTTTAACATGAAAAATTTTTTCGAATTCTTCGGTTTCCTCTCCATGGCTTGCATTTCTGCAGCACTCATTTTCATTTTCGTAGGCAAAAAGGATGGCTTGAAAGGCGATTCTAAAGGCGGTTTTCTCACTGAAATGGGCGCTGAGGCCGACATAGCCGATGCCCCCCGCTCCATTTCCGACCGCCCAATGCGTTCCAACAGCGCTGGTAGTAGCAAACGCGACAAGGCCACCCGTACTTCAGAATCCTCTGGTTCCGAACTCTCTGCAGATGAGCGACTCAAATCCTTGTACAACGACAACGACTTTGTGGCTTCAACCGCCAAACAATGGAAAGGACTTGTGCGCGATGCGGCTGAGGAATACAATGTGAAACCTCAGGTTTTGCTTGCCCACGTTCTGGTCCAATCTTATCTTGGTGAGTATTCGCGCACGCAGTTGTACAACGATGCGGCCCGTCATGCGGGTGAGCGCGTGAAACCAACTGCAACTGCCATCAAAGGCTATCGGTATGGCTGGAGCATGCAAAAATTGATCAATGAGCACGATTTGATGCGCTATTTCCCAGAAGAGGCGCCCACTGCTGCTGCTTCGGTTGCCGTTTCAAGAAAATCGGTAGAAAAAAGCAGCACTGCAAAGGGAGTTGCCAAATCATCGGCACCTGTTGCAAAAAACAACCCGGTGGAAGAGGGATTCAAAAACATGGTGGCCAAAGAATATGGTTTTGCCTCCTGGGCAGGTTTGCAAAAATTGGCCGATCCTGACACCAAATCCGACGCTGCACGCCGCGTGAAGTCGCTGATGATGGCCTCTCGGGTACGGTGACTTTTTTTAACCGCAAAACAGCAAAACCGGAGAACAGGAAAATATAAAACCAAGATAGAAGATTCCAAAACAAGGTAAAAACCCGCCCTTTTCAGAATCAATTCCCGCGTAATTTTACATTTTCCTGTTTTCCGGTTTTACATTTTGCGGTTTAACTTATTCCCCGATTTTCAGCCAATACGATCCCCCATGCCGCTCCACGTCGTGCAGGTTGGGGTGGTTCCAAATGCCTGAAATAGAACCACTTAACGCCGCATCTTCCGAAATAAAATAAGCCGGAAAGATGGTTTGGTAACGTTGCGGATTGGCCAACAGCGCAATGGCAAGCCCGTATTGCTCGGAATAAAAACGGTCGCACATGAACTGCGGGTAATCGTAGGGCAGGTAGATGTCGTGGATGTGCACGATGACCCCTGGTTTGAGTGCAGGCAGGGTTTCCAAAAAGAAAACCGTGGCATCGGAATTGGGCAACATCCGGTGCGAATTGTCGATAAATAGGATATCGCCGGCTTCCAATTCAGCCAGCCAGCTGGTATCCACTGCCTCAAAAGGTTTGCGCACGATTTCGTGGGCTAAACTGTCTATTTCTGCGCGTGGGTAAGGGTCGATCGAGGTAATTTTGGTGGAAAGGCCAAAATCGCTCACGGCCTTGTGCGCCACTTTAGTGGAGTTTCCAGATCCCACTTCCACGTATCGACGGGGTTTTGTTTCCGCTACGATGGTGTACAAGGCCATGATGTCGAGACCTGGCAAAAACTGATTGTTCCATCCTGGCTGGGTAGGGTCTTTTACCTCCGACAATTTTTGGATAGCCTGCAATTGCGGGGCAAAAGAAAGTATTTTTGACAACCAGAACTGGTATGTTTTGCGTTGATTTTCAATAATTTGAAGCAATCTGCCATGGGGTGGCAGGCCATGACCGTATCGGGGTTTAAACTCAACTTTATACTCCAGAAAAAGGGATTGGAAGCGCGGGTGGAGAAACCTGTACAAGGATTTTAGCATTGCGGAAATTGCGTTTTTCGGGCCAAAGGTAACTTTACTGGCCTCCCTTCAAAAAAACAAATCGGCCAGTTTGTTGTCCCGAGCTCAATTGGAGCACGTAAAGGCCTGTTGGCAAGTTGGAAATAAACAATGGCTGGGCGCTTGTCGAGGCCTCCCATTGCCACTGCCCAAGCAATTGTCCGGTAGTATTGAAGGCTTGGGCTTCTATGGTCTCCGTGTTCAGGGTTGATAAGTTGTTGACCCACAGCCAATCAGAAGCGGGATTGGGAAATATTTCAAATAGTTGGTTTGATCCATTCAGGTTTGTCGTACTGGTCAACAGCCCCTCAATTTGGTCCCGAATCCGGTCGTGACGAATACCCAGGAAGGGTTTGATACCATACGGGGTATGCCCATCGATGGTTTGGTCGAAACCATTTTGAAAATCGGCAAAGGTGTACCCATAATCCAAGCTGCGGTACCCATCGGCTTGCGCAGCGGAACTGATTTGGGCTTCTAAAGCGTCGATTCTAGGGAAAATGATGCCCGGATTGGTAATAAATCGGGTCAAAGTATCCAAATATCGGATGTATTGGTCTTTAAATGCCGGTACTGCCATCAATTTGGCGCCCAGTGGCCGGGGTTGATTGCTTGGCAACCATGCGAGACAATTTCTTTCGGCCCAATCTTTCCCAAGCCAATCCACACCGAAGGTGTTGTCCGTGTCGTAAGTCACAAAATCAAACTTGCCGGTAGCCGGGTTATCATAGAGGTAATAGTTGTTTTTGTTGTAGAAATAGTCGTCCCAATTGCCCGTTGCCACGTCAATCGCGAACGATTTCAAGACACTTTCCACATTCAGGATTTGCTGTATTTGGGTGGGAAAATTGGCGTCAACGGGTTTGTCCAAAGCAGCCATGAGTTCAATCAAATGCGTGTAATCATCTTCCAACTCATTGGTTTTCAGATCATAGGCTCGTTCAGTTGGGTTGTTGAGGATGTTTTTATAAACGGATTGAATTGGGCCGTGATACACCAAATCCGCTGGATAGGTACACTTGTACAAATTGCCGTCGTCCTCCTCGAACACCCTTCCCAACCAGGTTTTGTCCATTTCCTCCACATTGGTGTAAAGCCCACGGTATTCTGAGTTGATATAAAGTCGGACGAATGAAGCGCGGCGTTCTGTCATCCCTGCACTTTCCCAAACCTCATAAAAAAGTTTCTCCCGCACCATGGTCGGGTCATTG
>JALHPW010000188.1 GCA_022842255.1 Saprospiraceae bacterium
CACCCGCCGAACGTGTGGAGGACCTGTGCCGTGTGCTCCGCTACCACGAATGGCGCTATTATGTAGGCAACGACCCGGTGATCAGCGATTTCGAGTACGATCAGTTGTACAAGCAGCTTGAAGCCATTGAAGCCGCTCACCCTCAATTGGTTACGCCCGATTCGCCGACGCAGCGCGTGGGCAAGGACCTGACCGAAAACGCCCCGCAGGTATCTCACCTCACTCCAATGCTCTCCTTGGACAACAGTTACGATGCGGAGGATTTGAACGATTTTGACGAGTCGGTCAAAAAACTGGCAGGCCTCGAAAAAGATTTCGATGTGGAGTACTGCGTGGAGCCCAAATACGACGGCGGCACCATCGCTTTGGTGTACGAAAACGATCGACTCACACGCGCGGCCACCCGCGGCAATGGGTACGTAGGCGATGAAATCACGGCCAATATCCGCACACTCCGCTCGGTGCCCTTGCAGGCTGAGTTTTCCAAAAAAGGCATTTCAAAAGTAGAATTGCGCGGCGAGGCACTCATCCGAAAGGATATTTTTGAAAAAATCAACAAGGCCCGCCAGGAAGCTGGCGATACCGTTTTTGCCAACCCACGCAATGCCGCCACGGGTGGTTTGCGCATGAAAGACCCTCGGGAAGCTGCCGAACGCGGACTCGAGGCTTTCCTTTATCAATTGGGCTATGCCATTGATAGTGAAGGAAATGATGTGCTTGGAAAGTTTACGACACACGATGAAAGCATCCACCTTTTGGAATCCCTTTCCTTCAAAACGCCCCTCGCCAAGAGCGGCACGATGCAACATCTTCCTGCCACCAAAACCTGCCGGAACATCGCCGAAGTCATTCAATTCTGTACCGAATGGCAGGTCTACCGCGACGAGTACCCCTACGAACTGGACGGCATGGTAGTCAAAGTGAACAGCCTCGAAATCCAGGAAAAATGTGGCGCAACGAGCCACCACCCGCGCTGGGCCATTGCCTTCAAATTCAAGGCCCGACAAGCTACCACACGCTTGCGCGATGTCGAATTTCAGGTCGGTAAAACCGGGGCGGTCACACCTGTAGCCAAGTTGGAGCCCGTGGCCCTGGCAGGGGTAACCGTGCAAAACGTGAGTATGCACAACGAGGAGTTCATCCGCTCCAAGGACCTTCGCATTGGCGACCAGGTACTGGTGGAGCGGGCGGGCGACGTGATTCCATATATCGTGAAAAGCCTGGTCGAGTTGCGCGATGGCTCGGAGCGGGAGGTGATTTACCCCAAAAATTGCCCTGTCTGCCAGTCAGTCTTGGTCAAACCCGATGACGAGGCCATCTGGCGCTGTGAAAATGCCGAATGTGAAGCCCAGGTCTTGGCGCGCATGGTGTTTCACACCTCCAAACACGCGATGGACGTGGAAGGCCTGGGTGAAAGCACCATCGAAAAGTTTTATAAACTGGGCTGGCTGCACAGCATCGCGGATTTGTACCGAATTGATTACGAGGCGGTTGCAAAACTGGAAGGTTTTGGCGCCAAATCAGCGGCCAACATGAAAGCCGCCGTGGAAAAGGCCAAACAAAACCCCATTCAGCGCTTATTGCACTCGCTTAGCGTACACCATTTGGGTCAGCGCACGAGCAAACTTTTGGCCGCGGAAATCGACCATGTGTTGGATTTGAAAGACTGGGATCTGGAAAAATACCAGACCATCAAGGACATCGGTCCGGTGGTGGCGAAAAACATTTTCAACTTTTTTCAGAACCCCCACAACATTGAACTGTTGGAGACCATGGAAGGGTTGGGCGTGAACCTGCGCCAGACAGACGAAGACAAAAAAACAGACGTGAACCTCGATGGGCCTTTGTACGGGAAAAGTATCCTGTTTACCGGCACCCTTTCCCAAATGACCCGCGAGGAAGCCGAGAAAAAAGCCGCCGCTGCTGGGGCCAGCCTAGCCAGCGGAGTAAGCAAACACCTCAGCATCCTTGTGGTGGGCGAAAAAGCGGGGTCAAAACTCAAAAAAGCCCAAGCTTTGGAGACAGTGGAGATTTGGACGGAGGCGGAGTTTTTGGAAAAAATAGTGGAACCAGCTTAACTTTAACGCAAAATCAGGCCTTATGTACATCTACAAAAACACCATCACAATCGAAGCAGGCAAACGGAGTGGTAAGCCTTGCATCCGAGGAATGCGCATTACAGTAGAAGACGTGCTAAGGTGGCTGGCCTCGGGTATGAGCACAGCGGAAATCATCGAAGATTTCCCGGAATTAACCCGTGAGGACATCCTTACCGCGCTTGAATTCGCGGCGAACCGTCAGGAACGCACATTGGCCGCCGCATGAAATTGTTGATTGACCAAAATATTTCGCATAGATTGAAAGCAAGGATTGCGTTGGCCTTCCCAGAGACTTTTCATGTAAAAGACCTTGGGCTTACCAATTTGCCGGATTCAGTTATTTTTGATTTTGCCCGTCAAGAGCAATTTGATGCTGTGCTAACACTCGATGAAGATTTTCACAACCTTTAAATGGAACGCGGTGTGCCACCCAAAGTCCTTTGGCTTCGATTGGGCAATTGTTCGACGGCAGCCCAAGCAAAAACCATTCTTGAAAATGTTGGTGTTATTGAATCTTTTTTGAAGACTGAGGAGCATGAAGTGTTGGAAATTTTTCGCTAAAAAACCACTCATTTGGTAAGTACTCCATGAAAATCCTCCTAGTAAACAACACCAAAATCCCTGTCCATCTCTACGGCGGCACCGAACGCGTTATATGGTGGCTCGGCAAATCGCTGGTAAACATGGGGCACGAAGTGACTTATCTGGTGAAGGCGGGTTCGTCTTGTCCGTTTGCCGATGTACTGACCCTCAACGAGAAAAAACCACTCGCCGAACAAATACCTGAAGACTGCGACGTAGTCCACCTGCATTTTGAAACAACCGAAACGCTGCCAAAGCCCTTCATCACCACCCTCCACGGCAACATTTCTGAACCACATACCTTCCATCCAAATACCGTTTTTATTTCCCACAACCATGCCCAGCGACACGGTGGCTCGGTATTCGTCCACAATGGGATTGATTTCGAAGATTATGGCAAACCGGATTTGGATAACCGTCGACTCTATTTTCACTTCCTGGGCAACGCCGCTTGGCGAGTGAAAAACGTACGCGGTGCCATAGACCTGGCCGGGAAAGCGGGCGAGCGATTGCACGTGGTAGGCGGTACGAGGGTCAATTTCAGGATGGGTCTGCGCATCACCCTTACCCCACACGTCCGCTTTCACGGGATGCTGGGCGGCGATGGCAAAAACGCCATCCTCAATGGCTCCAAAGGATTGATTTTCCCAGTTTTATGGAACGAGCCATTTGGTCTGGCCATTGTGGAAAGCCTTTATTTTGGCTGTCCGGTGTTTGGAACCCCCTATGGTTCCCTGCCAGAATTGTTGGGCAAAAAAGAAAGCACCGAACGGAAAAAAAGCAACTGGAACGGCACGGTGGATGCCTTTTACTCTGACTTCGGATGTCTTTCGGTCAAAAAATCAGAACTGGTGGATGCCATCAAGAACGCCGGCTCCTTCGACCCACGCCGATGCCACGAGCACGCGATCGAAAACTTTTCCGCCGATCGTATGGCGCAAGACTACCTCAAACTGTACGAACAGGTTTTGAACGGCAAACCTATCCATGCCGAAGCCCCGGTACTGGCCGAAGCTCCGCCGGATAAATTGTTGACAATGAAAGAGTAGGGGTACATTAACTAGTAATATACTGCTCAAGGCTCTGAATCCGGAATTCTTGCTCACGGATAATGGCCGACACCACGTCGCTGATGCTGATGAGCCCAACCACCTTGGAACCTTCCAGTACCGGCAAGTGACGGAATTTTTTCTTCGACATCAATTGCATACAATCTTCGATGCTGGCCTCTGGGTTGACCGTGATAACATTGGCCGTCATCACTTCGCTGACGGGGGTGCTTTTGGCCTTACGATCTTGAAGGATGCCTTTTCGGGCATAATCGCGCTCCGAAAAAATACCCACCAAGCGTTCGCCCTCCAATACCATGACCGCGCCGATATTACGGGCAGCCATCAGCTCAAGGGCCTCGATGACCATTTGGGTGGGACTGACCGCGTAAACGGCATTTTGAGGCTTATCTGAAAGGATTTGACTAACTTTTAGCATAGTAATTTGTTTTTATTGGATAAATGTATTGTATTTTTATTGATTTTGGCAAATATTTATTTAGCCAAACAACCTATTATGCAAAAAACCGTCAAGGAAAACATGTCAAGATTTGTGATCCAGAAGCCGATGTCCTTGCACTTTATAGGTGCCTTCCTTGCGCTTTTCCTTTCCGCCCAACCTACGCGTGCACAACTGGTTATTGCGCAAACCGAGCAAAGCGCTTTCTGGGGAAACATCAAGGGCTTCAAACCACAACCTTTTGAAAATCAAGGACCAACAGCAACTTTTCCAATAGATTCCCTTTTATCGCCCGATTCCATTTATGGTAGGCTACTGGTCCATTTTCGCCAAAAATCTTTTCTGCTCGCCTCGATTGATAAAACAGAACCGCCCACCCCAAATCAGGCCGTTAGGCAGGTGTTGACCCTCGGCCCGGCCATGCATTGGGTTTCCTTGCGTCCGGGAGATAATTTTGAAAATGACAATTGGTTGACGAGCGCCGGGTTTAGAAAAGAACGCTTTGAAAACAAACCGCTGCGCCATGACGAGGTGTTAAAACTTCAAGAAAAGCTACTGGAACAGGCCGAAAACAACGGCTACCCATTTGCCTCGGTTTGGCTCGATAGTGTGGTTGTGCAGGCAGACGGCTCCGTATCCGCCGTTTTGCAACTGGAGCGAAACCGTTTTTTTACGTTCAAAACTTTGAAACTGCATGGCGACTTGAAATTGCCCAAGCCGTTTTTGTCCAATTACCTGGGCATAAAACCAGGTATGCCCTACAGTCGAACCAGGGTATTGCGCTTGCGCGACCAATTGCGTTCGCTGCTGTTTTTGGAACCGACCAGCAACCCCACCGTTACTTTTTCCGGGAACCCGGCCGGCGAAACGGGCGAGGCCACCATCAATTTATTCCTCCAAAAGAAACGCGCCAGTCGTTTCGATTTTATCATCGGGTTGTTGCCGCAGCCAGAAGCGACCAGTGGGAAACTGCTGCTCACGGGCTCGCTCAGCGCCGCATTCCAGAATGCCCTGAATTTGGGCGAGCGTTTTTCCGCCGAACTGGAGCGATTGCGCCCCGAAACGCAGAAAATAGACGTTCAAGCCGGCGTCCCATATGTGTTCGGCTCTTCCTTCGGGGCTGAAGGTAGGCTGGGCATCTTTCGCCGGGACAGTACCTGGACCGATGCGCAGGGCGAGGCGGGGGTTTCCTACCTTTTTGTGGGCGCTGATTTTGTGCGTTTTTTTTGGGAAAACAAGACTTCTTCCCTGCAAAAAGTAGATACCCTGGCGGTATTGGCTTCCAGGCAATTGCCAGCCAATCTGGATTTTCGACAAAATGGCTTTGGGCTCGAAAGCTCCTTTACACGACTCGATTACCGTTTTAACCCACGACGAGGCTGGTCGATCAGTATCAAAGCAGTGGCGGGTTTCAACACACTTCGCCGCAACACCCAGATTGAAAATTTACGCGACGCCGCCGACCCCGATTTTTCTTTTTCAACACTTTATGATACTTTAGCGGGCCGAGCGGCACGGTATCGCGCAGAATTCAGAGGGGAGGTGTTCATTCCAGTTTTTGTGCGCAGCACCATCAAAATAGGGCTCCGGGGCGGTGGTATTTTTTCTGAAAAACCAGTTTTTGCCAACGAAAACTACCGATTAGGCGGGAATAAACTCCTGCGGGGCTTTGATGAGGAAAGTTTGTTTGCTACCCGATTTGTGGTCAGCACAGCCGAATGGCGATTGCTTTTGGGTCCCAATTCATTCCTGTCAGCCTTTGCAGACTGGGCCTACCTGGAAAACTTGAGCACCCAAAACCGCCTGTTCCTCCGTCCGCTGGGCATCGGCGCCGGTTTGAATTTTGAAACCCGGGCCGGTATTTTTGGCATTTCTGCCGCCGTTGGTCGACGTGATGTGGGGCAATCCGTGGATTTTCGGGCAACGAAATTCCACCTTGGGTACGTCAGCCTGTTTTGAATGGCGTGATGAAGTGATGAAGTGATTGAGTGATGAAGTGATTGCCTGATATAAATCCCTTGTAACTTGGCCTTGAAATTCCTTACATTTTTGGCAACTCATTGCCAATTGACACGTTTGCGCTTGTGTATTTCACCCAAACTACGAACTTCCCCGCATGAAAAAACTACTTATTTACTCACTGCTGTTTTTGGGGGCAAACCAGGCATTTGCCCAAGACCCTATTTTTTCGCAGTTCTATGCGATGCCTTTGCAGATCAACCCTGGGTTTGCGGGCACGGCACGGGCGCCCCGGGCTGGTATGGCCTATCGCAACCAATGGACCGGCTTCCAGAGCGCCTACCGTACGTATGCGGCCTATTATGAGCAAAGTTTCGACCGGCTCAACAGTGGGATTGGCTTTCATTTGGAAGGAGACAATGCCGGGGACGGGATTTTCAAAACCAACCGATTTTCGGCCGCTTATGCCTACCGCTTGAAGGTGAATGATTTCATCGCGCTCAAGCTCGGGTTAGAAATGGGCGTTCATCAGGTCAACCTGAATTGGGACAAACTGCTGTTCCCAGACCAGCTGGACGCCATCAACGGAATTTCCTACAACACGGAAGAAATCCGACCGGATGTGACCAGTCGCGCAGACCTCGATATTTCAAGCGGGTTGCTGCTTTTAAGCGAAAAATTCTACTTGGGCGTGGGCTTAAAACACCTCAATACCCCCAGCCAGAGCATCCTTCGCCTGAACAACAACCTGGTACCAGGCCTGCCCATTCGATATACTTTTCATGGCGGAACAGAATGGGTAGTTAAAAAGGGCAATAAACGGCAAGAGCCCTCGTTTGTCTCGCCGAATTTCCTGTTTGTCGCACAAGGGCCGTACAAACAGCTGAATGTGGGGGCATATGCGAGCATGGGGCCGATTTTCGCAGGGACTTGGTTCCGGCATACTTTTCGCAATTCGGATGCGATTATATTGTTGGCCGGTTTTAGAGAGGGCCCGTTCAAGATTGGGATAAGTTATGATGCAACGGTTTCGGGGCTTGCCAACAATGCAGGTGGCACTTTTGAGCTGACTTTGGGCTTGATTTTCCCGCACAAGGACCGCCCGGACATCAATGATTGCACCCGAATGTTTCAATGATTTTGAACACACAATTTCAAAATTGCCTAGATTAATAGCTGAAAATCAACAACTTAAAAAGGAATACACCCTCCCCTAAATACCCAAGCATCAAAGTCTTCTTTTCCAGATTCGTTAAAATTAGGCAGAAGACACCCATCGAGAAATTTACTTTTTCTACATTTGCCACTCATTTTTTTCAAAACCTGTATTTTAATACAATGAAGAAAACACTAATTCACGGGTTGAATTTTGCCCTTCTGGTGTTCGTTCTGGCCAGCTGCGGACGCAAATCCGAAAGCTCCTCCACCACAGGCTGGAAGTACAACGACCAGAAATGGGGCGGATTCGAAAAGACCGACTATGAAGGCCAAGCCACGGGACCTAACCTCGTGCTCGTTGAAGGCGGTACCTACGTAATGGGTAAGGTTCAGCAGGATGTTACCTACGAATGGAACAACATCGAACGCCGCGTAACCGTAGGTTCGTTCTATATCGACGAAACTGAAGTACGCAACATTGACTACCAAGAATATCTCTTCTGGGTCAAGCGGGTGTATGGGGAAACCTATCCCGAAGTGTGGAAACGCGCGCTCCCCGATACGCTTGTATGGCGCGAAGAACTCGCGTACAACGAGCCGATGGTAGAAAACTACTTCCGTACGCCCGACTATTACGACTACCCAATGGTAGGCGTAAGCTGGTTGCAAGCAAATGACTTTTGCAAATGGCGTACCGACCGTGTGAACGAAATGATTTTGATCAAGCGTGGCATCATTGAGCCTACGCCCGACCAAAAAGACGACAACAACTTCAACACGGAAGCCTATCTCGTAGGTCAGTACCAGCCTTCCCCACGCAAATTGCTCGAAGACAAGCGCACCGGCGGCGAACGCCAAGTACGCCTCGAAGATGGCATCCTGCTCCCAGCATACCGTCTTCCTACGGAAGCAGAATGGGAATTTGCTGCCCTCGGCCTCCTCGGCAACCAAGCTACCACCAAAGACGAGTTGATTACCGACCGTCGTATCTACCCTTGGAACGGCAACACCGTACGCTATCAAAAGCGCAACAAGAACCAAGGCAAAATGCTTGCTAACTTCAAGCGTGGCGGTGGTGACTATGGTGGTATGGCCGGTGCCCTCAATGACAAAGCCTTCTTCCCGGCTGAAGTATTGTCCGGCTGGCCAAACGACTACGGTCTCTACAACATGGCCGGTAACGTAAA
>JALHPW010000189.1:0-7042 GCA_022842255.1 Saprospiraceae bacterium
TCTGCACTTCTGCACCGTTTTCAGAGTAGCCAATGAGCAGTTTTTTGCCGTCGTAACTCGGCGCTATACGCTGTACCGAGAGCGTTTTGCCTTCCAGGTAATTCAGGGGGTCGAAAAGCAACTGTTCCGGTGCTTGCATGTTTTCCCGGAAATAGACCTTGCTCACCTTTTCGCCGGGCATTCTTTTTTGGTAAAATATCCTGCCCGCCTCTTTGATTGGGTAATAAATTTGAGGGGGTTGCAGCTTGTCCAGTTTTCGCCATTCGGCAATCAATTCGTCTCTGCCATGGATGGCGTTCATGGTGGCATTGGTCAAATCCGCTTGGGCCTTGAACCAGGCATCTACTTCAGGGGCTTTCATGTCTTCCAGCCACCGATAAGGGTCGGTGTACGTGACTCCCCAATAAGTGTCTTTGGCGTCCACGGTTTTGGTGGCAGGATATTGCCATTGGGAGATTGTGTTTTGCGCTGTTGCGCCAAATGTCATCGCTATGAATGCGAAGAGCGAGAGGAAAAACTTGCTTTTTTTCATGGTAATGTGTTTTCTAAAATTAGAGGTTCAATGCCCATCCACCTTTTTGATAAACTTTGTCAATCCCGTAAAATGTGAAGACGAACTGCTGTCCTTTTCAATCCACGGGTCGCCCACCTAATAAAGCTGTGTCACGAATCGCCTTTTTCGCCATGGATGACGAGGCTGTTGCGCACAGGGTTGTTGGGGCGATAGAAAGGACCCAATACATCTAATTAGCTTGCTGATGGACAATTAATTCAGCGTTTTAAGCTCAGGCACAAACGTGGAAATGTTTTTTGGTTTCTCCGTCCGCCGCATGGGCTGCAACTTCCAATACGTCAGGCTGCGCCACAACCATTCCAACGGGCCAAATTGAAAATACTTCAACCATATCGGGCTGATAATCAATTGGAAAACCCAGATGCCAAACACGATATAATACAGTTCATAACGTTGCAATTTGCCGAATTGGGCAAGACCATATCCGAGGAAAATAATGTTGGCAATGACGGTGTGCATGATATAATTCGTAAAGGCCATTTGGCCCACCGCCGCCAGTGATTTTTGCAAAAAGGAAAGCGAACCTGATTTAATAAAAAGCATAATCATGGCAATATGCCCACAAGTGGTGGCAACCCTGCCGAGGTTGTAGGTCCAATATGATTCAAAGTATGAAAGAATGGAAAAGTTATTGGAGACGATATGCTTCGTTTCCAAATAATTGGTGGTAATGCCGATGGCATAACCAATCAAAGCCATTATCCAATAAAAACGCCTGGATTTGGCGGCTTTCAATATGCCCATTTTGAAAAAAGCCATACCCAACAGCATCATGGCCAACACATCCCAGAAATCATAACGATAAAGAGAGAAGGATTCCATTTGCTGATTATACGAGACACGGTGCATGACGATGCTCCAATAACCACTGGTTCTGGCAGCTATTTCGTCGTTCAATTGTTCCGGTGTGGCCTTCATCTCCTTCACTTTCTCGTCCCATTTATCAATAGACTTAGTCTCGGCCTTACTGATGGGTTCCCCTTTGCTTTTCTTGGCATTTGCTACGATGGAGGTTTCATAGCTCGATTTAATGGTATAATAATCATTGATATCCCATGCCGTTGCGATGAGCAATAAGGCTGCCGCACCAATGATGAGGTGTTTGGGCACGAGGTGCCTGAAACTAAAAGCAAACATGCCTATGACACCATATGCATACAATATTTCACCTGACCACAACAGCAAATAGCAGTGGATGACCCCAAAAAGCACCATCCACAGCAGCCTGCGGAAAAAAAGGTCGGTCACGGTGCTGCCATTTTTTTCCAATGAGCGGGCGGTAAACAGTAAGATACCCGCTCCAAAAAGCATGGAAAACAGGCCCCGCATGGTACCTTCAAAAAACAGGTTGTTCATCCACCAAAGGTTCAGGTTCCAGCCTGTTGCCCCGCCGTTGTTGGTGGGGTCGGAGTATGCTTTGTAGAGGCCCATTCCAACGATGTTCATCAATAAGATGCCCAACAAGGCAATGCCACGGGTGATGTCCATTGAGGTGATGCGCTCGTTGGCAGCGGTGGGGGCTATAATGGTTGAATTACTCATTTTTAGTATGTCTTTAACGTGTGAAGGACTTCAACCCCCTTCCTACGTGTATGGAAAAATCAAGCATTAATTCACAGGTCCCTCAGTCAAGGGCGTGATCACAGTTGTGTTATGTTCTGTCCGCCGCATGGGCTGCAACTTCCAATACGTCAGGCTGCGCCACAACCATTCCAAGGGCCCAAACTGGAAATATTTTAGCCATATCGGGCTGATAATCAATTGAAAAGCCCAGATTGTCAGTACAATAAAATAGATTTGGTAAAACTCAAATTCACCATAGTAATTCAGGCCGTAACCAAAGAAAAACAAGGTGCAAATCACTGAGTGCGAGATGTAATTGGTCAGGGCCATGCGCCCCACGGCCACTAAGCGGCTGAAGAGGTTTTTGGCAAAACCCGACTGGTACATCAAGATCAAAGCCGCAGCGTGCGCCATGACGATGAGTATGCGCTGGAAAGGATAAATCAGGCTGACCCAGTTGATGGGAACCTGCTCCATTCGAGCGAGGTTGGCTTCCAAAGTGGAAAAATGATGAAAGTTGTAATAGTTGGCATAAATCACCAATGGCAAGCCAATGCCGTAGCCGATTTTCACAACCTTCCAATAATCTTTTCTAGACCATGCGCCCGTCAGGAAGCCCCATTTGAAGAGGGCCAGGCCTAGAAGCATCAATGCCAGCGAATCCCAGATTTCGAGTATCAGGTATTTCGTTTGCCATTGCCAAACGATTGGTCTGAGGTAGCCCGCAACTGTGGCGTAATCCGACTTCATTTTTTGGGTGTTTTCTTTTGCATCTTCCCGACTGGGAATCATGGTTTTTTCCACTTCCCGCCATTCGGTGAGGGCTAGAGTTTGGGCGGTTGTCAGGGTCTGATTTTGGCTTTGCGCCTTCGTAGCTTCCACATAATCAAGGCGTTTGGCCCGTATTTGTTGATAGTGGATGGTGCCCGCCACAAAACTGGCCACCGCAACTATTGGCACCGCCCACACCAAATATTTGGCCGCCACATTGCGAAACAAATACAGAATCATCCCGCAAACGGCATAGAAATAAAGGATTTCACCAGACCACAATAAAAGGTGAGCGTGAACCAGCCCAAACAGCAGCAGCCAAAACATACGTCGATAATAAAGCGCATGAACAGCGGCACTTTTCATGCTTTTGTTGGCAATAAACAACAATACACCTGCCCCGAACACCATGCCGAACATGGCCCGCATTTTACCTTCAAAAAAAACACCGATAAATTCAAAAAACCAAAAATTGATGCTGCCAGGATCGTTCGAGAATTTCTCAAAGGAATGGTTGGGCATCGAAAACCCAGGCATATTCATCAATAAAATGCCCAACAGGGCAAACCCCCGCAGCATATCAAGGGTAGTGAGGCGTTTGGCCTCTGCGACGGGCGCGGCAATAGGCGCCCGTTGAGCGATGGATGATTCCATGGTAAAGCAATGAATAAGTGGAAAATTTATTGAGTTGTGGCGTGCGCCCAGTCCTTACCGAACTATTTCGCCGGGGCCTCCTTCGCATCGTCGTTGCTCATGTCCCGGATGGTCAGCCATTTGCCGTTGCGTTTTTCCCACACGGCCATGTATTTGCCGGTATAGATCACTTTCCCGGTACTGTCTGTGACCGTTGTTTTTCCAACTTCCGTCACACGGTTTTCGTCGCCGTACAAATCCAAGGTTTCAAAGACGACCTTATCGTTTTCCTTATGTCGTGCCATTTCTTCTTCCACACCTTTTTGGATGGCGGCTTTGCCTATGAGCATCGGTTTGTCGTCGTTCATGCTGATGGCATCGTCGGCGTAAAATCCTACAATAGTGGCGACATCTTCCGCATTGGAAGCGGCAGCCCAGGCATCTTCAATGGCTTTTATTTCGGCCTTGATTTTTGCCATATCGGGCTTGGGCGCTTCGGATTTTGTTTCTGGAGCCTGTTTACAGGCGGCCAGCAAAAAAATGCAGAGAGAAAGGGTCGTTAAAAATGTTGTTTTGCTCATTTTAAATATGTTTAATGTGTGAATTCGATATTCAATGGATTCTTAAAACCTCGATGACTTCAGCACCACATCCGAATCCGCCCAGACCATTTTGAATTTGGTCAGTGTTGCCTTCATGATAACGGCGCCCGCGATCATTGCCGTAAAGCCGTCGTAGATGTAAATCAGTGTTTTATGATTGGAGTTCAGCTCGAAGGCGCAATTTCTTAACGGCTATTATTGATCCGTTGTCCGCAGTATTTGCAAATGCTAGGCCCCTGTAATTTGCTGTAGCCAGGGTAAATGGTTTGGTTAGGGTATGGGAAATTCGCATCCTGTTGGTAATGATGCTCCGGAGGGCAATTGCGCCTTTCTGCTTCTTGGGCCATACGATAGTCCACAGCCATCGCACGTTGTTGGGAAGAACAACCGATGTTGAAAAGGCAAAGCCCCATTGCCAGTAACAACAACGTCCGTGGGGTGCTTTGTTTTTTGCTGAGGTCAACGCAGGACTTCAACACATAAAAAAGCCAGCAGATGCCCAAGAAAGCCACGGCCCCAATCAAGAAAAGGAGCGCGTTTTGTTCCAGGGATTGGATGGTTCTAGAGAGGTTGGTACGCTCCGCATGGCTGGGGTGGAACACCATAGCGGATTGTGCTGAAAGGGCACTGGTTGCGAACAAAGCGCAAAGGCTGCTAAAACAGAGTTTCAAAGTCATACTGTGTTGGTTCAAGTTTGTGGTAGTTGATTGAATAAGTATGCTTCAAAGGTGGGTAGGTCAGCCCTTGGTAAATCAGCGTGGAAATACCTGAAATGGGAAATCAGGGGTTTTTACGGGGAGAAAAAAAGCCCCTACCAATCCTAAGACCGACAGGGGCAATGATTGCTATCAATGACTTTTTGGGGTTATTCTACCACCACTTTTTTTACGAATACCTGTCCCTCCGCACGGGCTTGCAGGGTGTAAATCCCCTTGGGCAAGCTGCTCAGGTCAATTTCCGTATTGGAAGCAGCAGTGCCCAGCTCAATGTTCTGGACAGTTTTGCCCGATAAATCCATCACCCGAACAGCTTCCAGAGTATTGCCCACCGGCAGGCTGATCTGCAGCCAACCGGAAGTCGGGTTGGGCGATACCATGAGCAGGCTGTTGTCGGCCAAGTCGTTTACGCCGGTGGCGTTGCCGAAAAAGACGGAAGCGAAAATGCTGGAAGAGATTCCCGGCTCGCATTCAGGGTAGAGTACCAATTCTAAATCGGGATATGACAGTGTGCTGTTCGTAGAGAGCCTTTTGACTTCGATGGTAATGGTTTCGCAGCCGTTGGCGGCGATATCGTAAGAGCGGGGTACATTTAACTCGAAGCCGGAGGCAAATACCCGCGCGCCGCCCGGATTAGAATTGTCCGAAAGGCCCAAAAGATACTCGCGCGGTTCGTTGGGGTTGTTGTTGCAGACCTGAATTTGAAAAATAGCGGACGAATCGAGACCCAAAGGAGCACCTGTGATGGTGATATGATCGTTCGCCGTACCAAGGTGCTTCACTCTGGGCTGGTCGCGCTGGTAACCGCCTTGGTAGGGGCAGGAGGTTCTGGAAGAAGATTCCAGGCGGAAAATGGGCGTACCAAACATCGGGTCGCGCACCACTTTCAAGTTGAAAAGATCGCCAGCGCCATCCGTATCATCGTCAGCCAGGGTGTAACTTACTACTTTGGAAGTCTCCTGGCTCTGGTTTTGGGTCTTGCCATAGCGGTACGAGCCCCGGTATTCATAGCCGCCCGATACGCCCGAACCGCCGATTTCTACCACCGAAGAAATACCCGTATTGAATTCAGTGTAGTGTTCCACTTCCAATGCATTGGTTTCCACCACTGTGATGCTCGATTCCTGGCTGCTGTTTGCACCCGCGCTGAACGAAAGCGACTCGATGAGTTCGTTGTTCGGGTTGTTTTTATTGGCATTGTTCAGGGCCAGTATTTTTTCCCAAACATCGGCCTGGTTTTGGGCTTCATTGCGGGCACGTACGCTGTTCGCTGGATTGTCTGCAATGGCTTTTTGGGCGAGGATGTCTGCCTGGATTTGCGTTTCCGTCCACGTAAACCTGCGCGGAATGCCCGTCGGTTGATAGATCAGGCCAGTATCTAATCTTGCCTCACAGGTGTTTGGATCGATGGCGATTCTGGTGAAAATACCATAGTTCAAATCCGTGCCGTAACCAATGAATACATCGCCACCGCCATTCAGTCCCGGCAGCGCGTTGGTGGAAAAACTCTCGCTGGCCGTTACGCAGGTCTGGTTGGATTTGGTGGTGACGGCCAGGTCGCCCGCCGAGACGCCCGCACTGAAGGTGACGGAAAATTCAAAATCGACGGTGGCAATAAAGCCGAGCGAACCGGCTATCCCCAATTTTACGTCCAGGTTAGCGGAGTTGGAACCGTCTTCGGCGTACGTATTCACAAACTCGCGTCAGGTGGTTTTGGTCGAGTCAAACCCGCTGGAACTGCCGACGCCGGGAGGGGCGTGCAACACCAGGTAGGGGATTTGCGGTTGTACAGTTGTGCCAAGTACCGGAACTTCCGCTTCTATTGTTCCAAGAACAGCGAAAGGCAGGAGTACGAACACGGACTCCGAGTTGTTGTTATTGACTTGTTGCATGCTAACTTTAAGTAACAACCAAGCCACCCCATCAGCGATTAAAAAGTATTTATTGGTTGGTTCATTGGGATTGGTACTGAATAATGTTATATTCCAGAATCTTCCAAATCCAAATTCATTCTGAATATTACTCCCAAAACCTTGTTGGTTATTCATTTGCGGATTATTAAAAGCCCCATTGGGCCACATCGGTGACGGCGTGTTAAGCGATCCAAAACTGGAAGAAATATTGGTGTTGCCGATAAAAGCGTTCTGCACAGGGTTGGTCGCTACTATCCGTAGGGTTGGATT